>DASVRL010000127.1:0-11698 GCA_036388635.1 Pyrinomonadaceae bacterium | reverse complement strand
TGCTGACGGGCGAGATGGGAATGCCGGCGCGCATCACCGTATTTTCGCGTGACGAAGCCAAACAGCATTATATGCGGCTCGAACATTTGCACCGACGAACCGCGACGGACGATATTATTTATCAGGACGCCCCGGATTTGCTGACTTTTCGTATCGGCGACGTACGGGATTATTCGTCTCTGCTGGCGGCGATGCGCGAGGCGGATGTCGTCTTTAACGCCGCCGCTTTAAAACAGGTTCCGTCGTGCGAATATTTTCCGTTCGAAGCGGTTTTAACCAATATTTACGGCGCGGAAAATGTCGCGCGGGCGATACGCGAAAATAGCCTTCCGGTCGAGAGAGTAATCGGAATTTCGACCGATAAAGCCTGTAAGCCGATTAATGTTATGGGAATGACGAAAGCCTTGCAGGAGCGAATTTTAATCGAGGCAAACCGCGATTGCCCGCGCACTTCGTTTTCCTGCGTGCGTTACGGCAACGTCATCGCCTCGCGTGGCTCGATAGTGCCGCTGTTTGTCGAGCAGGTTCGCAAAAATCAGCCGATAACGGTGACTCTGCCGGAAATGACGCGGTTTCTTTTGAGTCTCGATAGAGCCGTCGATACGGTTTTCGCCTGTCTGAAAGACGGAAAACGCGGCGAAACTTATATTCCGCAAGTTCCGGCGGCGAGAATCACGGACCTGGCGAAAGCTCTGATGGGCGAAAAGGATTTGCCGATTGTTTACACGGGAATTCGCCCGGGCGAAAAAATTCACGAAATTATGGTTTCCGAAGAGGAAATTTATCGCACCGTCGAGCGCAAAGGCTATTACGTGATTATGCCGGTTTTACCTGAACTTCGTGAAAAGGAAGATTTTACGCCCGCCTTGACGAGCGAGTATTCTTCCAAAGACGACAATATCTCCGTCGAAGACCTGAAAATTTTGCTCGGCGGCGCAAACTCTGAAATTGCCGCCTTTATGAACGCTTAAGATTTATTTATGAAAGTATTAACGATTTTCGGAACTCGACCGGAGATAATCCGTCTGAGTCTGATTATGAAAATTCTTGACCAGAATTGCGAGCACGTGACCGCGCACACCGGTCAGAATTATCACGAAAGCCTCAGCGACGTATTTTTGCGCGAGCTCGAAGTCCGCACGCCTGATTTTCATTTCGGCATCAAGGCAAACAGCTTCGGCGAGCAAATCGGGCAGATTTTAACGAAAACCGATGAAATCTTAGCGGAAACCAATCCGGACCGCGTTTTGATTCTGGGCGATACGAACAGCGCTCTGACCGCTATCGTGGCGGCGCGGCGCGGAATTCCGGTTTTTCATATGGAAGCGGGAAACCGCTGTTACGACAACCGCGTGCCCGAAGAAGTCAACCGGCGCATCGTCGATCATTCGAGCGCCGTTTTGCTGCCTTATACGGAACGCAGCAAAGAGAATCTGGTTCGCGAAGGCATCGAGCGCGAGCGGATTTACATCACCGGAAATCCGATAAATGAAGTTTTGCAGACATATTCCGAGAAAATCGACGCCAGCGACGCTCTGAATCAATTCGGCGTCAAAGAATATGAATATTTTCTGGTCACTCTGCATCGCGCGGAAAATGTGGACTTGATGGAAAGGCTGCAAAAAATTCTGCAGGGATTGTCGCGAACGGTGGAAAAATTCGATAAGCCGATGCTCGTCAGCGTTCACCCGCGCACGGCGGAAAAGCTGGCGCAATTTGGTCTGGAGCCGGAATCCGAAAAAATAAAGATGCTCAATCCTTTGGGCTTTTTCGACTTCGTTAAACTGGAAAAAAACGCTCTGGCGGTTTTGACCGACAGCGGAACGGTGCAGGAAGAATGCGCGATTTTCGGCATTCCGAACGTGACCCTGCGCGACGTGACCGAAAGACCGGAAACAATCGAAGCGGGCAGCAACATCCTGAGCGGCGCGGAGACCGAAAGCATTCTGCGCGGCGTCGAGCTGGCGCTTTCGCAGCCGGCAAACTGGATTGCGCCGAAAGAATATCTGGCGGAGAACGTTTCGCAGACGGTCAGCAAAATCGTTTTGGGCTACACGAGCTTCAGAAAACACGTTTCATAGGTGAGCAGAGGGAAAGACACAACCGAACGCACGAGGCTCTGGGTCGTCACGGAGCTGTATTACCCGGAGATGACATCGACCGGATATTATCTGACCCGCATCGCCGAAGGCTTGGCGAAGGATTTCGACGTTAAAGTCTTGTGCGGGCAACCGAATTATTCGGCGCGCGGAGTTTCCGCGCCCGCTCGGGAGATTTATAACGAAGTCGAGATTTTCCGTTGTCTCGGCACGCGGCTGGATAAAAACGTCATTCCGTTTCGCCTGATAAATATGCTGACGCTCGGCGCGTCCGTTTTTTTTAAAGCTTTGTTCAATTTTAAAAAAGGCGACCGCATTCTGGTCGTCACGACGCCGCCGAGCCTGCCTTTTATCACGGCGTTTGCGGCATTGGCGCGCGGCGCGGCTTACACGCTGCTGATTCACGATAATTATCCAGAAATTCTGATTGCCGTCGAAAAAACGAATCGGGATTCGTTTCTGGTCAAAACGCTGAACTTTTTTAATCGCTGGCTTTACAAATACGCGAGCAAAATCGTCGTGGTCGGGCGCGATATGAAAGTGCTGGTCGAGGAAAAAACTTCCGGGCTCGATATTCCGATTGCGACGATTCCGAACTGGGCGGAGCTGGAAACGGTCGAGCCGAAGCCGCGCGCGGAAAATAAGCTTTTGCAGGAATTAAACTTGGCGGACAAATTCGTTTTTCTGTACGCGGGCAATATGGGTTATCCGAACGATTTGGAATCAATCGTCTGGTGCGCCGACAAATTGAAACGGGACGAAAAATTTCACTTTGTTTTTCTCGGCGCGGGCGTGAAAAGAAAATGGCTGGAAAGAGAAGTCGTAGAAAAAGGATTTCGCAATGTGACGATTCTGGAGCCGCGCCCGCGCGGCGAACAAAATGTATTTTTAAATGCCTGCGACGTCGCGCTCGTCTCGCTGGTTAAAAAAATGTGGGGCGTTTCGATGCCCTCGCGAACGTATAATATTTTAGCTGCCGGCAAGCCGATTCTGGCTTTGACCGAAGCGGATTCGGAGCTGGCGCGCGTCGTCTCGGAAGAAAAAGTCGGCTGGAGTGTCGCGCCGAACGAGCCGGAAAAACTGCTGGAGACGATTTACCGGATTTACGCCGAGCGCGAAAAGCTCGCCGAGATGGGAAAACGCGCCCGCCGTTCAGCCGTCGAAAAATATTCTCCCGAACAAGCCGTCGCCAGCTATCTGGTCGAATTGAAATAAATTCGTCCTCCGAGATTTTGTAAAAAGCTATGAAAGTTTTAGTTACGGGCGCGACGGGTTTTTTGGGAAGAGCCATTGTCGAAGAGCTTTTGCAAAACGAATTCGAGGTCTACACCACCGGAAAAAGCCCGGAGGCGAATCTGCCGAATTATTTTCAAGCGGATTTAACCGATTCGGAGAGCTTGTCCGAATTAGAAAAAATCGGAGAAATCGACACGTTTATCCATTCGGCGGGGCTGGCTCACCAGTTCGTGGAAACGAGCGGGAAAGACTTTCGGAAAGTAAATGTCGAAGGCACGCGAAACGTTGCCAATCTGGCGTCGAAGCTCAAAGCCGAAAGATTTATTTTGATAAGCTCGGTCGCGGTTTACGGCGCGGCGCTTGTTTCGCCGCGCCGCGCCGAATTTGAAGAAGATTTACAATGCCAGCCGTCGGGATTTTACGCGGAAAGCAAACTGGAAGCCGAAAAAAACGCCGTCGAAATCTGTTCGAACAATTCGATTGATTTAACGATTCTGCGCCCGTCAACCATTATCGGCGAAAACGACAGAGGCAATGTGGCGCGTTTAATCGAAGCCGTCGACCGGAGACGTTTTCTATGGGTCGGCAAAGGGAAAAACTTAAAAAGTCTCGTGTATAAACGCGATGTCGCGCGCGCCTGTCTGCTTTTTGCCGGAAATCTTGACCGGGCGAAAAATAATAAAACGAATATTTACAACGTGACCGCCGCGCCGGTTTCGATGCGCGAGATTGTCGAAGAGATAGAAAAAGCTTTGGAAAAACGCGTTCTGCCGGTTCGAATTCCGGCATCGACTTTGCAAAAAAGTCTGAATTTAATCGGCAAAGCGAGCGGGATAAAAAGGCTCGGAAAAATCGCCGGAACGCTCGACAAATGGCTTTCGGACGATGTTTTTTCAGGTGAAAAAATAAGGACGGAACTCGGATTTCAAATTGCGGTCAGCCCGCGCGAGGGAATCAGGCGCGAAGTTTTACATTACCGGAAACAAAAATGACGCAGATTCTTTTTATCGTTTCGGCTTTTATTCTGACCTATCTCGGCGTCGAAGCTTTTCGGCGCTGGACTCTGCGGCGCGAAATTCTGGATGTTCCCAACGAAAGAAGCTCGCACACCGTTCCGACGCCGCGCGGCGGAGGTTTGGTAATCGTTCTGGTTTGTCTTTTGTTTTATTCGATTTACACGGTTTTTACGGCGCGCAATTTTTCTTTCGGATATTTTGCGGGCGCAGTTTTGATAGCGGTCGTCAGCTGGTTCGACGATTTAAAATCGGTTTCATCGGCTTTGCGTTTTCTGGTTCACGCGATCGGCGCGGCGCTGGCAATTTTCTCTCTGGGTTTTTGGCGGGAAATTTATCTTCCGTTTGCCGGCGAAATCGGTTTCGGCTCGGTCGGCGTCATCCTCACCTTTTTCTGGATTATATGGCTGACCAACGCCTATAATTTTATGGACGGGATCGACGGCATTGCCGGAACGCAGGGCTTGACCGCCGGAATCGGCTGGTTTTTGGTCGGTCTTTTTTTTAATCTGGAAATTACAGGGTTTTTCGGCGCGATTCTGGCTGTATCGAATCTCGGGTTTTTAGTGCATAACTGGCAGCCGGCGCGCATTTTTATGGGCGATGTCGGCAGCGCCTTTCTGGGCTATACGTTTGCGGTTATTCCGCTGATTGCGGCGAATGAAATGCAGAGCGGTCAATCGCGCTTGACGGGGGCGGCGGTCTGGCTGGTCTGGCTCTTTGTTTTCGACACTTTATACACGTTCGTCAGAAGGCTTCTGCGCGGCGAAAAATTCTGGCAGGCGCACCGCTCGCATTTATATCAGAGGCTGGTCATAACGGGTTACTCGCACCGGTTCGTGACGATTCTTTATGGAATCTTATCCGTTATAATTCTATCGACGGTTTTGTTTTGGCTGAAAGCCGGAAACGCGTCTGACGCTTTGCCGTTATTTCTCGTTTTTGCAATCAGCGCCGGCATTACGATTTTATGTTACGGCAAGGAAAATGGTTGACGTAAATCGAATAAAATGTTAATTTAACGAATAATTAGAAACAGCTGATGGGTAGAGCAAAAGATTTTGTTGGCAATGCGGATAAAAATGCAAAAGTCGCACGCCGGGATTGGCAAAAAGATGCGAAATTCGATATTTATATCGAATCTTACGGCGTAAAAATTCGCATCAGCACTGACGCGCGGGAAGCTTTTCAGACGATTGAAAAAATTCTTCGGGCTATATTGCCCGGTTGTTTCCAGATAATTGAAAAAACGGACGTTGAGCATCATTTTACGTTGTTTTGGGGCGCGGACGGGAAAGATTCGCTTTACTTAAACGAAAAAGAGGTTCCGAGCAATCATACCCGAACGGATGTTCTGAGGGGCTTCGAGACGCAGCTGCGGCTGACGGTGGCGGAATACGCGCCGGAGAGAGTTTTTATGCACGCCGGCGTCGTCGCCTGGAAAGATTTGGCGATTGTCATACCGGCGCGCAGCTTTCAGGGAAAAACCTCGCTCGTCGCGGCGCTGGTCAGGCGCGGAGCAGTCTATTATTCGGATGAATACGCTATTTTCGACCGCGAAGGCTACGTCTATCCTTTTCCGAAAACTCTTTCAATCAGAGGCGAGATTGATGAATTTACGCAGAAAGAATATCCGGTGGAAGCTTTCGGCGGCATCGCGGGCGAAAAAAAAATACCCGTGGGAATGATTTTGATAAGCGGATTTAAGGCGGATGCGGAGTGGAACCCGCAGATTCTAAGCGCCGGACAGGGCATACTGGAAATATTGGAACACGTCGTTCCAATCAGATTTAATCCGAAATTTTCCATTAAAGTCTTGAATCAAGTGGCAAATCGTGCCATAATCGCAAAGACTTTACGTGGTGATGTCTCAAAGTCAGTGGATTTAATCTTGGATTTTTTTGAATCCGAGTGTATAAAAATTTAGTATTTGCAATTTTGGTCTAAAAAACTTGTTCTATTTGCCGGAGGAGAAAACGTTATGAGTAACTCGCAGAATCCAATCGCTCGTCAAGAAGGATTGGTAATACAGGAAATGCCCAACGAAGTTTTGGTTTACGACACAAACACCAATAAAGCGCATTGTTTGAATCAAACGGCGGCTTTTATTTGGAAATCATGCGACGGAAAAAAATCCGTCAAAGACATTTCCGCCCTGGTCGGAAGCGAATTCGGCGGCGCGGTCAATGAAGATTTTGTCTGGCTGGCGATTGACCAGCTCAACAAAGACAACCTTTTACAGGAAAAAGTCGATTCCAAGTTTGAAGGCGTTTCGCGCCGCGATGTCATCAGAAAGATTGGTCTGGCGTCGGTCATCGCTTTGCCGGTCGTCGCTTCTTTAGCGGTGCCGAACAGCGTCTTAGCGGTCGCCTCGTGCGCCAACGTGCCCTGCAATCTAACCGGCGCGCCGCCTGTCACCTGTAACTCGCCCTGCGTGTGCAGTCAGCCGACCGGTCCTGGAATTTGCCAGTAAACCTATAAAAATAAAAAAAACAGCAAAGAGCGGTGAGAAATTAACTCTCGCCGCTCTTTCATTTTGAAATGTTTATCCATAGAATGGATAAACACAAGATGACGTCCGAACTCAGCAAAGAACAGAACGATTTCTACTGGCTGACCCTCCAGAATCGCGTCAACGAATTGAAAATCTCGGAAGCTTTCGAATTTATGGAAAGCGGAGGCTTTCAGCCGATTCTGATAAAAGGCTGGTCAATCGCGCGCTATTACCCGGAGATTTGGCGGAGGCGTTTTATAGATATTGATTTATGCGTCGCGCCCGAGCAGTTTGAAAAAGCAAAAAAACTTTTAGAGACGCCTCAGGGATTAAAGCATAACATTGACTTGCATAAGGGTTTAAAGCATCTGGATACGGTCGAATGGGAAAACCTTTTCGAGAATTCCGTGACGGTTAAAATCGAGAAAACGAGAATCAGAACGCTGCGCGCAGAAGACCACCTGCGCGTTCTCTGCGTCCACTGGCTGACGGACGGCGGCGCTTATAAGGACAGGCTGTGGGACATTTATTACCTTGTAAAAAATCGCCCGGATAATTTTGACTGGGAGAGATGTCTGGATATCGTCAGCCCGAAGCGCCGGAAATGGATTATCTGTTGCCTCGGGTTAACGCATAAATATCTGGGCTTGGATTTGGAAGACACTCCGATTGCCTTCGAAGCCCGAAATCTGCCCGGATGGCTTATAAAAACGGTCGAGAGAGAATGGCAGACGGAGGTTAAGTTAAAGCCCCTGCAAAACTGCCTGCACGACCGGACGCTTTTCTGGCAGCAAATCAAAAAACGAATTCCGCCGAATCCGCTTCAGGCGACAATCGAGCTGGAAGGCGATTTTAACGATAATCCGAGAGCGTTTTATCAAATCGCCAATGTTTTGACGCGCTTTTTTCCGGCGGTGCAAAGAATCAGCCGGAGGCTTTCGCAAAATTTCAAAGCAGACAAATGAAAAATAGAGACCGGATTATTTTAGCCGTCGAAACCGCCCTGCATCCGGGCAGCGTCTCGATTTTACAGGGTTTGGAGGAAATCGACGGCTGGGTCGGCAATGCAGAGATTTCCCGTTCGGAAGATTTATTGCCGGTCGTCTCGGATTTGTTGAAGAAAAACCGCATTCATCAAAAACAGATTGATTTAATCGGCGTTTCGCTCGGACCGGGAAGTTTTACCGGCGTCAGGGTCGGGTTGGCGACGGCGAAAGGATTGGCGCTGGGAACGGGCTGCGAATGTATCGGAGTGTCGACCCTCGAAGTTTTAGCCGCCTCGGCTGAAAAAAAAGGAAGAATCAGAAGCGTTATCTCCGGCGGACGCAATGAGCTTTATTACCAGGATTTTTATTTTGCGGAAAATCGAGCGCTGCTAAAGTCCGGTGATATCCGGACGGCAGAGACTCAAACTTTATTCGATGAAAGCGATTTAACAGATTTGGATGCAATAGTTTTGGATGATAAAGCTAAACAAAAGCATTTACAATTTGACGATT
Source organism: Pyrinomonadaceae bacterium (assembly GCA_036388635.1). GTDB lineage: Bacteria > Acidobacteriota > Blastocatellia > Pyrinomonadales > Pyrinomonadaceae > JALZHR01. Next base: position 3,357 of record DASVRL010000127.1, on the reverse strand, counting down.
TCCCGGCAGTAAAGTTTCAGCCTTCTAATCCGGCGAAATACGTCGGCTTGATTGCCTTGAAAAATTTTGCGAACGAAATTCGCGAAGAATTGCTGCCGCGTTATGTGCAAGCGCCGGAGATTGGAAAATCAATAAAGACTTCATGAAAGACTCAAGGCTGCGCCAAATGTCTGTCGAAGATATTCCCGCTGTTCTGAAAATCGAACAGGAATGTTTTCTGAGTTCGTGGAGTTTTGAAGGTTATAAAAGCGAACTCTTAAGAGACGACTCAAAGGCGATTATTGCCGAAATGGACGGCGAGGCTGCAGGTTTTGCCATTGCGCGTCTGATAACGTCTGTTAATGAAGGTGAAATTTTAAATATTGCGGTCAGCCAAAAGTTCCGGAACCGAGGACTGGGAACGCTTTTGTTGAAAGAGATAAACGGATTTCTGAAGTCAGAGAAAATCGAAAGCGTCTGGCTGGAAGTAAGAAAAAGCAATTTTACGGCGCAGGATTTTTACCGAAAAAACGGATTCGTATTATACGGCGAGAGAAAAAATTTTTACACGAATCCGTCGGAAGACGCGCTCGTTATGAAACTTAATTTATAAACGGTCTTGATTCGGTAAATAGTCTTGTATTAAAATTCAGCTATCAACAGAAAAGCAGTCCACGAAGTATAATTTTCTGGTGAGGATATTTGTCAGAAACTAAATCAAATAAGAGAAAGGAAGATAAACCGCCATGGACAATTTAGTTATGAACGACGTGAAAGATGAATTAATGAAGGAAAATCAGGAATTTAGAGATTTGGTGCAGCAGCACCAGAATTTCGAGAAACGTTTAAGCGAGCTGTCAAATCTGCATTATCCGAGCGACGAGGAACAATTTGAAGAATCTCTTATAAAGAAAAAAAAGCTGGCGGTCAAGGACGAAATTTACGCAATGATAATGGAATATTCCCAAAAAAATGATATCAGTCATTAGCCAAGCGGGAATGAAATTTAATGGAGAGAAGCGGAAGATAAAACTTCCGCTTTTTTATTTTTCGGCGCATTCGGAGCTAAACGCTAGCAAACCTTTATTGGTCGGAATAACGATTCGCCCTTGCACAAACAGCGCGCTGTTGGCGGAAACAACATTTTCATTAAATAATATCTGGTTGACCGGCTTGCCGCTGTTTAAATCCAGAATGAGCGCGCCGGCGCCGTCGATGGTTTGCAATAAAACGAAATTCTGATACACGAGCGGCTTGCCGATTAAACGACCGGGAAGCCTTTTTTTCCAGATACGGTCGCCGGTTTTGGAAGCGAGCAGATAAACGAAACCGTCGTGGGAACTGATTAAAAAATTTCCCGAAACCTCCGTAATATCGACAATCTGCGCGCCGGTGCGAGCTTTCCACAAAAGCTTCCGGTCGGCGATTCGAAAAGCGGAGACGCTTCCGGAGCGGTCGCCGGCGACGATTAGCGCCGCCGAGACAAAAAAGTTTCCGGTCGGAGCATTGCGCAAATTCTGCGCGAAGACGCTTTCGCCGCCCGCCGCCGGAAAAATCGTGATCTTATTCTCGGTGGTTCCGATAAACAGTTTATTTTCAAATAAAAGCGGCGCAGCGGTAATTTCGGTTTGTAAATCTTTACGCCAGGTTTCCGCGCCGTCGGTTTTATCGAGGTACAAAATCTGTCCGGTCTCGGAGACGAGAATAATCGAATTATTATTTGCCGAAACGGAAATCCGGCTCGAATCGTTTAAAACGAGATTTTTTTGCCAGAGCGTCAAGCCCGTCGCCGCGCTAATCGAGCGGATAACGAATTCCGGCTGTTTTTCGTCGACGGTTTTGTTGACCAGATAAAGTTTATTGTCTTCAAAAAAGGTGTTTGAGATGATTTCGCCGCCGAATTGACTGCGCCAGACGGTTTTGCCGCCGGACGCCTCGACGGCTATTAAAATTCCGTCAAAGAGAGTTTGAAAGATTGTCTGCCGGTTGTCGCTGAGCGGCGGAAAAGCGCTCATCTGAGCGGTTTCCAATTCCCAGCATTTTTGAAAAGGCGTGTCCCAGCCGTTTGCAGGAACGTTTTGCGCCGGTAAAAACCTCGTAAGACAAATCAGGCTGAGAAGCAGCAGATGAATTGTGAAATAAAGTTTACCCCGCATCGTGAAATCCCTAATCAACCCAAATCTTACAGCGTTTAAGGCGTAAATCCCAAATCATAAATAAGAATGAGACTTGATTTGACCGTCATAGATTGATGAATGTAACATCTGTGAGAGTTGCTATAATTTATAAAATCTGGAGAAGAAGAAAATGTCTTTTAACAAAATCACGATTGTCGGCAATCTCGGACGCGACCCGGAACTGCGTTACACGCCGCAGGGCAACGCCGTCTGTAATTTCAGCGTCGCCACGAACGAGAAAAGACGCGATAAAAACGGTGAGATGCAGGATTTAACGACCTGGTTTCGCATCACTCTGTGGGGCAAACAGGCGGAAAACGCTTCAAAATATCTGACGAAGGGAAGTCCGGTCTACGTCGAAGGCAGATTGAAAGTCGAAGAATGGACTGACCGCGACGGGAAAGGGCGATACACTCTGGAAGTAAATGCGACCGATATGCAGTTTCTTTCAGGCGGCGGCAGAGGCGACGAGATGTCCGGCGGCGCAGAGGAAACGGGCTTCGGCGACGATTCGGGAGATATGGTGAAAAGCTCAGCCGCGCCGACCGACGACGATATTCCGTTCTAACTAAAAAAGATATTTAAATAGTGTCGGCTTATAGTTGTCGATAAATTAAAAGCTCATTTACGGAAGATAGTATAATTTTTATGATTATACTATCTTCTTTTTTATCGCTTTCAGAAAGTGATTGAAACTGACTGATATAAAACCATTTCAGATTCAGATTCAATTCGGTTACCGCCTATAGAGCTTGTCATTTGCCAATTAACGCGTCCGATAACAAAGTGGAATTATACAATTTATAACATTACATATTTATAACCTGACAATAACCATTCCGTTATTTATAAATTTATAGAAAGTCGCCTATCTTTCTGAATTTTTCATAGCGCCGGCGCAGGCGCTGCGAAGCCGGAAATTTTAGAAGCTCCTGCAGATGTCTTAAAAGGGAATTCTTAAGGTTTGCGGTTACTTCATCGACTGATTCAGCGCCCTCAGCATCGTCCGTTATTCGCCACTCGAAAGCCTCTGGAATAATTTCATCGATAACCGCGAGCCGCTTCAAATCTTCGGCAGTCAATCGGAGACAATCCGCCGCGCGCGGAGCCTGTGAAGCGTCCTTCCAAAGAATCGCCGCGCAGCCTTCGGGCGAAATTACCGAGTAGATGGCATTCTCCATCATTAAGACGCGGTCGCCGA
>DASVRL010000126.1:0-4262 GCA_036388635.1 Pyrinomonadaceae bacterium | reverse complement strand
CGCAATGGTCAACCACGGTCAAATCAAAATCTTTCGCGTATTCCAGCGCGCGGCGCATCATTCCGGCGTTCGGGACGGGACGCCCGTCATCCGAAACGGCGACGATTCCGGCGGTCTTCATCTCGCCCATTTCCGCCAGTTCCGTGCCGTCGGAGGCTTTCGTAATCGCGCCGATTGGGAAAACGTTGGCGTAACCGGCGCGGTTCGCCTGTTCGATAATAAAGCGCGTAATCGCGGCGTTGTCGTTAATCGGCGCGGTGTTCGGCATACAGCAAACGCTCGTAAAACCGCCGACCGCCGCGCATTCGGCGCCCGTCCGGATAGTTTCCTTGTATTCCTGCCCCGGCTCGCGCAGGTGAACGTGCAAATCAATAAATCCGGGCGCGACCACCATTCCGGTCGCGTCGAAAATTTCCGCGTCTTCCGGCGCTGTCTCGTCCTGTTTTAACCAGGCGGAAACTTTTCCGTCCTCGATTAAAACGTTCATTCCCGTATTTTCATTGGCGGCGGGGTCGATTAAATGACCGTTAGCGATTAAAAGTTTCATTTTTTAGCAAATTTCCTGAAAATCCTGAATGTCGAATAACTCCCAGGCTTTATTATTTTTCCTGTAATACTTTTTACAAATGTAAGGGCATTTCTCAACCTTAGCTTTTTCCGGTTCCCCGCAACAAAAATTGACGGAAAGCAAATCCGGCTTGGCGTCATTATCAAGGTCTATCGCCGATTCGACATTTTCAATTAAGACATTCGGGGGAAGTGAATTTTTCGAAAGTGACGATTTATTCAGACTTTTAGCAAACTTAACCGCCGGATAAATCGCAAAAACGCTAAAAGGCATTTGGTTTTTATAACCTTTATCGACGGGCTTGATTTCCAAAATCTCAGGTTTTGTTAATTTCTCCGTTTCGATCGCCCAAAAGTATCGTTCTTTTTCACTTTTAATACATCCGCTATTTTCTGTTCTGGTCGCGTTGAAGATTTTTACCCGGAAAGGCTCGATACTGACTTTTAGAGGAACGACGGTAATTTCCTCGCCGATTTGCGGCTCGGAATAAAATCCCATTTTTATCTCGGCATTTTTATACGGCGGCAGCATCCAGCCGTTTGCATCTTTCGCGTCGGAATTTCTCAACAGACCATATTCGCCGATTTTCTTTATTTCCGACGTTGCAGTATTTTCTGCCGGAGATTTATTTACTTTAGATTGGTCGGTAATTATATCTGGAATTGCCCGCTCGTTTTGTGAATGAGCAGTCGTGTCGTATGAACAAGAAAATAATAAAAGCCCGGATAAAAGTGTCAATAGAATTTTCATAATGCTAAGCTCTAAATTCCGCAATAACTTCAATCTTCCCGACCAAATTCCGATTAAATTCTTTTAAATCTTCCGCCGGAATCCAGTATTCCGCATGAAGCGCGCCGCCGCCAATTTTTACTTCATAATTGTCTAAAAATTCTTTGCGAACGGCAAATTTCGTAACATAGCCGATTTTATCTTCATTATATTTTGCGTTCCAGTCGCGGGCGATTTGCGCGGCGTATTCTTCGTTTAAAACCGGATAGAAAATCGGCTGTTCGGCGAGGCGCGGCGGAAAAGCCGTGAAATCGCTCGCCCGAATCAAATCCCATTCCTTCTGCCCGACCGGGCGATAAAGCGTGACGGTTTGTTGCATCGACTTAATTAAATAAAAAGATTATTTGCATTGCGGCAACTAAAAGGCAAGCCGGATTATCAAAATACAATACAGGTTAAGCATCAGGACCGCTTATTGCAAATTTAATTTAGAAAAATGAAATTTATGGAAACTTTATCCGAAAATTTCAATAAATTTTAATAAGCTTTAGTCCTGAGGGCTTATCTCTGTCTTCTCATACCATTTAAATGTAATTTCATCACAATTTTTAGCGGATTTTTGCTTTGGCTTTTCATTTGCTAGGAAATAAATCGAAGGGCTGATTAACAGCTTTTCGAGATTTTCTTGAATTGAAAGAAAGTCTTTGTCAGAGGTTTTTACAGAGGTAAATAGAGGTATGAAAAGCACTTAAAGCCATCAAGAGAAGCGGCGCGCTATCTGGAAAATATAACGCCGCGTTTCGATGGCTCTAAGCATTTATGAGACCCAGTCAAGGCTCATCGCCGTCGCATTTTTAGAATGCGGCAGCACGGCTATTGTACCACTTTTCAAAGCCTTTGTATTTCTTAAAGGAGTTGAAAAATGAAAAAAATACATACTTTGTTCTTTGTCATTTTATGTTTTGCGGTGTCAACCGTTACGGCGCAGGAACCTTTCGGTTCAATCGAAGGCACGGTCAGCGACCCGCAGGGAGCAATTATTCAAAATGCGACGGTGACGGTGCGCAGCGTCGCCACCAATGCCACCAGAACCGCCCAGACCAACGAAAACGGTCAATACCGCGTTCTGCAATTGCAGCCCGGTTTTTATGAAATTCGCGTGACCGCGACCAATTTCAAACAGACGGTTCTGGAAAACGTGCAGGTGCAGGTCGGGCAGACCGCCGCCATCGACGCCAGTCTGCAAATCGGCGGCGCGAGCGAGACGATAACCGTGACCGACCTGAGCGAGGCGCAAATCGACCGCTCGGACAATACGGTTTCGGGTGTCGTAAACACGGTGCAAATCGAAAATCTGCCGCTCAACGGACGAAATTTTCTCGATTTGGCGCAATTGCAGCCCGGCACGGAAAAGGTTGACGGCGGTTCTTTCGACCCGACGAAAGCCAATTTCACGGGCGTTTCCATCGGCGGGCAAGCCGGTCGCTCGACGCAGATTACGGTCGACGGCGGCTCGGTCGTCGATAACGTGGTCGGGACGACCGTCCAGAATTTCTCGCAGGAAATCGTGCAGGAATTTCAGATCGGGCTTTCCAACTACAGTCTCTCGACCGGCGCTTCGGCTTCCGGGTCGGTCAACGTCGTTTCGCGCTCGGGCACGAATCAGTTTCGCGGCAACGCTTTCGGCTTTTTCCGCGACGACAAGTTTGCGGCATTTCCGGCGCTCGGTCGTCTGGACGCGGCAAACAATATTCCGCTCGCCGCGCGCTCCGAGCGGATTCCGTTTGACCGCCAGCAATTCGGCGGAACCGTCGGCGGTCCGATTCTGAAAGACAAATTGTTTTTCTTTACCAGCTACGAACGGAATAATCAGGACGGCTCAGCCATCCGCAACCCGTTTTCGTCGCCGAGCTTTGCCGGTTTTACGGCAAACCCGTTTGACGAAACGCTGTTTACCGGAAAAATCGACTGGGTGGTCAGCGACCGTTCGAGCGCGTTTTTCCGTTATTCGTTTAACGACAATATCCAGCAAGGTCCGTTTCCGCTCGGCTCGGGCATCGTTCCGCGCGCCAGCACGAGCGGCATTTTCCAGTCGAACGACCAAATCGTGACCAATCGCTCGCACAACTTTACGACCGGTCTCAGTTACGCTTTGTCGTCGAACGTCAGCAACAATCTGGTATTTAACTTCAGCGATTTTAACAACGCGATAAATCCGGCGACGCCCGGACTGCCGGAAATAGCACTGTCGTTCGACCCGGATTTCAGAACCGGAACAAACGCGATTACGCCGCAGACGACGCTGCAAAAGCGTTATCAGCTGCGCGACGATTTGACCTGGGTCAAAGGAAATCACACGATGAATTTCGGCGCGAATTACGAGCGCACGGCGATCGGCGGAATATTTACTTTCGCCAATCCGGTGCGCATTCGTCTTTTCACGCCTCCTTCGACCGACACCGAAGCGGATTTTCTGAACGCCTTCGTCCGCGATATTTCGATGGGCGTCGGCAGTCCGAATCTGCCGTTTAACGACACGGGCGACACGGTCAATAACCGGATTCAAGTTTACGCGGGCGACAATTGGAAGCTCAATCCGCGTTTCACTCTGAATTACGGTTTGGCGTATCGCTGGGATTCAAACCTTTGGAATCACGATTTGCCGCGTCCGGCGGTTATCGCGGGTTTATTTGACGGCGGAACCGCTCCGTCAAAGCGCGACAATAATAATTTCGCGCCGCGCGTCGGTTTCGCGTGGGACGTAGTAGGCGACGGAAAAACCGTGATTCGCGGCGGCTTCGGCGTTTACTACGACAACACGATTGACAATCTGCGTTTGTTCGAACGCGCCGATCTGGGACCGGCGGGCGCACAGCAATTTCTGGTCGGCGCGGGTTTGACCAGTCCGGTGCTGGCGGCGCTCGGCGGCGACGGGCGCTTTAACGACGGTCAAATCACGCTGGCG
>DASVRL010000125.1:0-1994 GCA_036388635.1 Pyrinomonadaceae bacterium | reverse complement strand
CGTTTTCTTTTGTTTGGTCGCGCCGCGAAACTCTTTTGCAAATTGGCGCGTAAAATGTTTTCATAAATTTAACGCTTTTGGAAAGCAAAATTTTTTGGAAGATTATGTCAGAAACTTTTCAACTTCCAGTTTTAGAAATCGAAGAATACCGGCTCGCGAACGGTCTGCGCGTGGTTTTGAACCCGGACGAATCCGTGCCGGTCGTGTCCTGCGCCGTTTATTACGATGTCGGGTCGCGCAACGAGCGCGAAGGTCGGACGGGATTTGCGCATCTTTTCGAGCATATGATGTTCCAGGGCTCGGAAAACGTGCCGAAAGCCGGGCATTTTCAGTTTGTGATGAAAGCCGGCGGTACGATGAACGGCACGACGTCCAGCGAGCGCACGAATTATTACGAGACGCTCCCGGCGAGCCAGCTGCCGCTCGCTTTGTGGCTCGAATCCGACCGGATGCGGACGCTCGCCGTGACGCAGGAAAATCTCGACAACCAGCGCGACGCCGTCAAGGAAGAAAAACGCCTGCGCTACGACAACCAGCCGTACGGGCAGGTTTTCGACCTGCTGACCTCGATGGTTTACAAAAATTTCGCCAACTCGCATTCGACCATCGGCTCGATGGAGGATTTGGACGCGGCGACGGTCGAAGACGTGCAGGAATTTTTCCGCGTTTATTACGCGCCGAACAACGCCGTTCTGGTTCTTTCCGGCTCGTTTGACGTCGCGGAGGCGAAATCTTTAATCGAAAAATATTTTGGGTCGATTCCGAGCCAGCCCAAGCCGGCGGCGCTCGACGTTTCCGAGCCGCCGGAAATTGCGCAGACTGCGCAGACCTATGTCGATAAGCTCGCGCCCTTTCCGGCGTTTATCGACGGCTGGAAAATTCCCGCGCGCCGCACGCCGGAATTTTACGCGCTTTATCTCGCCGGAAAATTATTGTACGACGGCGAAAGCTCGCGGCTTTATCAAAAACTTGTCAAAGGCGACGAATCGGTGATTCAGATTTTCGGTTTCACCGACGAGCGGCGCGGACCTTCCGGCGTCGTTATCGGCGCGATTCCTAAACCCGGCAAAGACATTAATCAGATTCGCGGTCAGATTTACGCCGAAATCGAGCAGCTTGCGACCGTCGGCGTCAGCGAGGACGAAATGCAGAAACTGCGCAATCAGCTGATTAACGACGAGGTTCGTTCGCGTCAATCCTCGCTGGCAAGGGCGCAGCGCATCGCCGAATACGCTCTGTATGACGGCGAGCCGTCGCTCATCAATTCGGAAGTCGAAGAATTATTGAATGTCAGCGCCGAGCAAATCAGAGACGCCGTCGCCAAATATCTGAACACGGACAACCGGGCGCAATTAGACATCGTTCCGGCGAGCAACAACTAGAGAGAGTTGACTGAGTTGTGAATTTAGCGAGTTGACTGGGTTTTTTTTAACTTCAGTCAAATCAGTCAGCTTTCACGCAACTCACAAATTTAATTAAATTTATGAATGAAGATTTTCGCAAAAACGCGCCCGCGCCGCTCAGCCCGCGACCGTTTTCGATTGACGGCACATTTGAAACGACTTTGGCAAACGGCTTAAAAGTCGTCATTTTTGAGCAGCGCCGTCTGCCGCTCATCAGTTTTCGCCTCGCGTTTCGCAGCGGCGAGATTAACGACCCGCAGAATTCGATCGGTTTGACCTCAGCCACGACGCATTTATTGAGTCAGGGAACGGCGACGCGTTCGAGCAAGGAAATCGCCGAAGCGGTCGAGCGTTTGGGAGCGTCGCTTTCGGCATCTAGCTCAGCCGACAATACAATCGTTTCGGCTTCGGCTTTGACGACGTACCGCGCCGAGGTTCTGAAATTGATGGCGGAGATGGTTCTCGCGCCGACTTTTCCCGAAAACGAAATCGCGCTCTACAAGCAAAACACGATTGAGAATCTGAAGTTTCAACGCTCGCAGCCAGGCTTTCTCGCCGATGAGCAAATGTCGCGCGTGCTTTACGGCGCGC
>DASVRL010000124.1:0-4315 GCA_036388635.1 Pyrinomonadaceae bacterium | reverse complement strand
TAACTTTTCTAACCGGGCAAATTGGTATAAAGTTGTGGAAACAAAATAAGTTTTCCACAACTTTTTTGTTTGGAGGCATTATGAATTTCAAGCAGTTTTATCTGGGTTGTCTGGCGCACGCTTCGTATTATATCGGTTCGGGCGAGGCGGCGGCGGTCGTCGACCCGCAGCGCGACGTGTCGCAATACGTGGCGGAAGCCGAAGCCAACGGGCAGAAAATAAAATATGTTATCGAAACGCACCTGCACGCCGATTTTGTCAGCGGTCACGTCGAGCTTGCCCGCCGAACCGGCGCGCAAATCGTTTTCGGCGAAAAGGCGAAAGCCGAGTTTGAGCATTTAGCCGTCAAGCACGGCGACGAATTAAATCTCGGACGCGTCAAACTGAAAATTCTCGAAACGCCCGGACACACGCCCGAGGGAATCTCGATTCTGGTCGAAGACACGGAAAATACAGGCGAGCCGAAAAAAGTTTTAACGGGCGACACGCTTTTTATAGGCGATGTCGGGCGACCGGATTTGGCGGGCGGCGCCGGTTTTACCGCCGCGCAGATGGCGGAGATGCTTTACGACAGCCTGCACGAAAAACTTTTGTCGCTTTCCGACGACACGGAAGTTTATCCGGCGCACGGCGCGGGCTCGCTTTGCGGCAAAAATATGTCAAAGGAAACCTGGTCGACGCTCGGCGAGCAGCGAAAATTTAATTACGCTTTGCAGCCGATGACAAAGGCGGATTTTGTGCAAATGCTGACTGCCGAATTGCCCGAAGCGCCCGCGTATTTTCCGAAAAGCGCGGCGCGCAACCGAGCGGGCGCAAGCGATTTGGAAGAAATCGAAAAGCCGCGGGCGATGACCGCCGAAGAAATTCGAGATTTTCAGGGCTTGCTTCTGGATGTCAGAAGCGCCGACGATTACGGCGCGGGACACATCCCGAATTCTTTGAACATCGGGCTGGGCGGGCAATTTGCTTCGTGGGCGGGAACTTTGATCGAAATCGGCACGCCGGTGGTTATCGTCGTCGAATCGGTGGAAAAAGTTGACGAAGCGGCGATGCGGCTGGCGCGAGTCGGCATCGAATCGGTGAGAGGATATCTGGAAGGCGGCATCGAAGCCTGGAAAAATGCGGGTTTTGAAGCGAAAACGATTGAGCAGGTTTCCGTCCGCGAGGCGCAAAAACGCCTTGCCGAAACGCCCGACGCGCAGTTTGTCGATGTGCGCCGCAGCGGCGAATACGAAAGCGGGCACGCCTCGAAAGCGCTGAACATAACCTTATCGGATTTGGATAAATTAACCGCTCAGCTTGACCGATCGCGCCCGACTTACGTTATCTGTCAGGGCGGCTACCGCTCCAGCGCGGCGACGAGCATTTTAGAACGAAAAGGTTTTCGAGAGCTTTACAACCTCGCGGGCGGGACGGCGGCATGGATTAAAGAAGGTTTAGAGACGGAAACGGAAACAAAATCGCAAGCCGCGTAGATTGAAAGCCGCAAAGCGCGCATAAAAAAATCGGAGAGATTTTAGAAATCTCTCCGATTTTGCATCCGGCTGAATTTCGGCTACTGGCGAACACGGAAATTCTGCACCGGGTAATCGCCGGCTTGTCCGAATTCGACTGCTCCGAGAGTAAAGTTTGCCGACGATTGTCTGTAGTAGTAAAAATTCTGCGTCGGGTCAACCGAGCCGCGCCAGACCGCGATGTCGGTTCTGCCGTCGCCGTCGTAGTCGCCCGGCACTTGCGTGTCGGTGGTCAATCCCCATTGAACGCCGAAGGTTCCGCCGTCGGCTTCCAGCACATACCAGAAATAGTTGCCGCTGGTCGGGCGAAGGGCGGTAAAGTCCCACTTCAAATCACCGTCGTAATCGCCCGGCGCGACCGAATCGGACATCAGCCCCCATTCCGTGTAGCTCGTTCCGCCGGTGGATTTAGCTACGGCAAACACAGCGTTACCGCCGCCGCGGTCGAAGCGCACGCAGAAGTCGAATCTGCCGTCGCCGTCATAGTCGCCGGGGATGCCTCTCGTCGAAGTGCCTCTGCCGAAGGGAACGAAAACGATGCCGCTCGGCGCTTCGCTCGGACGATAGTAGAAAAAGTTCTGTCCGGCGCTGGAGCGATACACCGCCATATCGGCTTTGCCGTCGCCGGTATAATCGCCGACGACGGTCGGGTCGTCGCCGGAAGCGCCGAGTTCGTTATACAAAAGCGTCGAGTTCGAGCTTTGCAGTACGTAGAAGAAAGAGTTGGGCGCAGCCGCCGGACGATAAACCGCGATGTCGGTTCTGCCGTCGCCGTCGTAGTCAGCCGGAACTTCGCGGTCGGTCAGGTTGCCGAATTGCACGACGTTCGCCTCGGTGTTGGGCGCAAAGCTGTAAACCCACTGCTTCAAAGTGGCGAGCGCTCGCGTCACGGCGTAATCGGTTCTGCCGTCGCCGTTAAAGTCCGACTCGGTGCGGAAGATGTTCGGTGTGGCGAAACCTCCCGTGATGTTGATGTCGTCGATACCGACCCATTCGTCGCTGCCCGCTGCGTTGGTCGTCAGAATGCGCACCTGAACGTTCGGCTGATTGTTCGCCGTCGGCGGCAAAGTGACTGCCACGGGCGTGACCTGCGTCGCCGTGGCGGTCGTCGTCACGTCGGCGAAATAAGCGCCCGGACCGGGAACGTTGCTGAAGTTACCGGTCGTGCCGACGCGGTATTGAACCGCGAGCTGCTGGACGGCGTCGTCCATCGAAGCGTCGATGTCGCGGGCGTTAAAAGTCACGCGGATGTTGCTCTGCCCGGTCGTGTTCAGATAAATAACGATGTTCGGCGCGTCAGCCGTGCCCGAGCCTTGCAGGGCGACGGTCGGGTTGGCGATTTCAAATTCCGCCACGCCGCCCGAGGTTTGCGTGTCGGGATTGGTCTGATTGGCGATGACGTCCTGCGCCGCAAAATCCTGCGTTATCGCGCGCGCGTCGAGATTCGCCTGCGTCGTGGTTCCGATGTCACCCAGATAGCCGACGATGCCGGGAACATTTGTCCAGTCGTCGTTTGCGGTGATCAATCCGGTGTTCGTCCAATTTTGCGTGAACGGCAATGTTTGCGGTGTCGTGTTGGCTGAAACAAACAGCGTGGAGTGGGCAAACACGCTCGCCATCAATAAAGCGGAAACGCTTAAAAAAATAATCCTTCTCATTCTTTTCTCCTCTTCAAACTTCAAAAAAATGCCAAGACAAAATGCGTTCTTCATGGGAGCCAAAAGCTTTTCCGAAGTAGTAATGTCTTTTCGATTTACAAAAAGAATAACATAGAAAAGTTAGAAAAAGGTTAAGGAATTTCTCGGCAAATGCTTTTTTGCGGAAAAAAGTTTCGGCTCCGGCGATAAATTTCCGCGTCCATTCGCCAAACACTTGTCTCGCGGGCGGTTTCTGCTAAAATCGTAAGCAATATTTAGGTTTTGAGAGGTTAAAGATGCGTTTGACGAAAGCTTTTTTATTGTTGATGCTGGTTTTTAATCTTTCGGCAGATCTTTTCGCGCAGACGAAAACGCCGGACGATGACGACGAAATTATCCGCGTCGATACGCAACTGGTCGATGTTCCGGTTGTTATCACGGACAAAACGGGCAAGCCCGTTCTGAGTTTGAAACAAAGCAATTTCGTCATTTACGAAGACGGCAAACCGCAGGAAATCTCGGATTTTGTCGCCACCGCCGCGCCGTTTGAAGTCGCTTTGCTGCTTGACACGTCCGGCTCGACGCGCTCGGATTTGCCGCTGATTCAGCGCGCCGCCGAAAATTTTATCGCGTCCTTGCGTCCGGGCGACCGCGTTTCGATTATCGCTTTTGATTCGGCGGTCGTCGGCGGCAGGCGCACGGCAGTCAGCCGCGTGATGGCGAAACTGACCGACGACCGCAACAAGCTGCGCGACGCTCTGGCGCAGGTGCAGGTCAGCAACGGCACGCCGTATTACGATTCGCTTTTGCAGGTCGTCGACAGCGTTTTTGCCGACAATCCGAAAGACGAGTTTCGCGGTCGGCGCGCGCTGGTCGCCCTGACCGACGGCGTCGATTCGGTCAGCCTTTCCGATTTTTCAGAGGTGCGCGAAAAATTTCAGCAGGCGGGCATTACCAGTTATTTCGTGCAGGTTGACACGCGCGAGTTTTTTGAGGGAAATCTGCTCGGCGACTGCGAGGGAACGATGCGCTTTTCGACGGCGCAGATTCGCCGCTATTATCGCGCGTTCTATCCGAAGTCGGGCGGCGAAAAAGTCTTCGACTTCTGCCAGTTGGGCGATTTCGAGCGTCTCGCCATCAGCAAAAAGCTCTACGAGCTGGCGG
>DASVRL010000123.1:0-7800 GCA_036388635.1 Pyrinomonadaceae bacterium | reverse complement strand
AATCAAATAAGTGAATTGCCGAAAGAAATATCTCAACTAAAAAATCTTAAATTACTTTATTCTCATACTAATCAAATAAGTGGGTTACCGAAAGAAATATCTCAACTAAAAAATCTTCGGGACCTTTTTCTTCATAACAATCAAATAAGTGAACTGCCAAAAGAAATATCTCAACTAGAGAATCTTCGGGAACTTTTTCTTCATAACAATCAAATAAGTGAATTGCCGAAAGAAATATCTCAACTAAAGAATCTTAAAACACTTTTTCTTTCTGACAATCCGTTAAACATACCACCTGAAATTATCAAAAGAGTCTATGAGCCGCAGGTGATTCTAAATTATTATTTCGAGAACGTCGTTGGCAGAGACCGACCGCTCGGCGAGATAAAAATGCTACTTCTCGGTGAAGGAACAGTCGGAAAAACCGCGCTGGTTAATCGGCTTGTTTTTGATAAATTTGAAACGACGGAGAAAACCGAAGGCATTGATATTCATAAATGGAATGTCGAAATCAAAAAGAATTGTCAGATTCAAATCAATATCTGGGATTTTGCCGGTCAGGAAATAACGCACGCCACGCATCAGTTTTTTCTCACGAAAAGAAGTCTTTATTTGCTTGTTTTAGCTTCGCGGCAGGACGAGAAAGCGAATCGGCTGGAAGAATGGCTCAAGGTTATTCAAAATCTCGGCGGCGGCTCGCCCGTGATTATCGTCTGCAATAAATCGGACGAGCACCAGATGAATCTGGACGAGCGCGCCTTGCGTGAGAAATATCCGAATATACGTGAAATCATCAAAGTTTCCTGCAAAAGGGGCACGAATATCAAAAGGCTGAAGCAAAAAATATTGGCTGAAATCAAACAAATTCCGCACGTTTTCGACCCGTTTTCAAAGAAATGGTTTGCCGTCAAGGAAAAGCTGGAAAATCTGAACGAGAATTATATTCCGTTTGAAAATTACGAGAAGATTTGCGAGGAAGAAGGCGTCACGAAAGAATTAGACCGCGAGACGCTGATTAAATTTCTGCACGATTTGGGCGTCGTGCTGAATTTTCTCGACGACCCGCGCGTGAACGAAACGAGCGTTCTGAAACCCGAATGGATAACCGAAGCCGTTTATAAAATTCTGACCTCGAAAGCGCTTGACGATAAACACGGCGTTTTGACTCTGGAAATGGTTCGCGAAATTCTCGACAATCGCCGTTACCCGAAAATTAAACATCGCTTTATCGTGCAGATGATGGAGAAATTCGAGCGTTGTTTTCCGTTGAAAAACGACCGGACTTTTCTCGTTCCCGACCTTTTGCCGAAACAGCAGCCGGATTTCGGCGATTGGAAGCCTGAGGAAACGGGCTTGGGCTTTCAATATCGTTACGAAATCGAGCCGGGAAGCTTTATCACGCGGTTTATCGTCAATATGAACGAATATATCGACGGAGAAAAATACTGGCGCAAAGGCGTCGTGCTGACCAATGGCAAAGAAAATCGCGCGCTGGTGAAAACCGACCTCGAAGACAAGATAATTTTTATCTGGATTGACGGCAAAGTGGAGATGCGGCGCGGTTTTCTTTCGATTATCCGCCGCCAGTTCGAGAAGATTCACGAAACGATTCCGACTCTGAAAGTCACCGAATATGTGCCGTACAAAAAAGGCGTAATTCCTTATGAATCGCTTTTAAAACTTGAAGAAAGAGGAATCAAAAAGCATTATTTTCCGGAGATTGACGAGGAAATAGATGTTATGGATTTGTTGAACGGGCTCGAAGATTCCTCGTATCGACAAAACCGGCTGGCGTCTAAATTCTCAGGCGATTTGAGAGGTTCAAAATTAATCAGGGAAAGATTTGAATTCGACGTCGCGTTGAGTTTCGCGGGCGAAGACCGTGAATATGTGGAAAAGGTTTATGAAGAATTGAAGAGAAATAATGTTTCCGTCTTTTACGATAAGGACGAAGATATAAGCCTCTATCTGTGGGGAAAAGAATTAATCGAAGCGCTGGACGAGGTTTACCGGAAACGCTCGAAATACGTCGTTATGTTCGTGTCGGAAAACTACCAGAGAAAAGTCTGGACAAAGCTTGAAAGCCGCAGCACGCTGGCAAACGCCCTGAACGAACAACGCGAATATGTCCTGCCCGCGCGATTTGACGACACGGAAATACCCGGACTGCTGCCGACAATTAAGTTCGAAGATTTAAGAAATGAAAAGCCGCAAAATTTCGCCCGCAGGATTATCAGGAAATTAAATCAATAAAAATTTGCTTTACCGGCTAAAAGTCCGCAATTTTTTAATGAACAATCCGGTTTAGTTTTTGTGAATGCCGGATTTGCCTTAAAGATTTGAACTCGGCGACCGGCTGCGGGAAGATTTTGCGGTGTCTTTTGTCGTCGTCATCATTGATTTTATCGGGAATATTATTTCATATTATTTATAGATGAATAACTCTCAGGATAAACAAAAAATTGAAACGCCGGTTGATGGCGGGTGGCTGACGCGCGAGCGGGCGCTGGTTTTGGTGCTGATTGCGGCGACGGCGATAGGCTTTTATGTCTGTTATCTGATCGCGCTGCCTTTTATTCCGGCGATTGTGTGGGCGACGGCGCTGGCGATTACGGCTTTTCCGCTGCACGGCTGGATTCTGGCGCGAATCAATCGCCCGAATATCGCGGCGGGCGTCACCGTCCTGATAATCGCGCTGGCAATCATCGCTCCCGGCGTCTTTATCGGACAAACTTTAGTCAGCCAAATCGGTAAAAGCGCCGAAACCTTAAAAAATCAGACCGCGCCCGAACAGTGGCAGAATGCCGTGCAGGGCAATGCCGCGCTCGCGCCTGTAATCGGCTGGGTCGAGCATCATTTCGATATTCGCAGCGCCGCCGGTCGCGCGGCGGAAGCGGCGTCTTCGCAGGTCGCCACGATCGTGGGCGGCTTGATCTGGACGACCGCGCAGCTGTTCATCACTTTTTTCACGCTGTTTTATTTTTTCCGCGACAAGAGCCTGATCGTCAAAACGCTCAAATCTCTAATGCCGCTGTCGCAGTCGGAAACCGACCGGATGCTTTCCCGCGTCGGCAAGATCATTTACGCCACTCTCTACGGGACGATCGCCGTCTCGATGATGCAGGGAACGCTGGGCGGGCTGATGTTCTGGTGGCTCGGCATTCCCGCGCCGCTGCTCTGGGGCGTCGTAATGTTTTTATTGTCGCTCGTGCCGGTTCTGGGCGCGCCGGTGGTCTGGATTCCGGCGGCTGGTTATCTCGCGCTGACGGGCGAGCCGGGCAAGGCTCTGCTGCTGGCTGGCTGGGGCG
Source organism: Pyrinomonadaceae bacterium (assembly GCA_036388635.1). Lineage (GTDB taxonomy): Bacteria > Acidobacteriota > Blastocatellia > Pyrinomonadales > Pyrinomonadaceae > JALZHR01. The sequence goes on along the minus strand of DASVRL010000123.1, from coordinate 4,492 downwards.
TGTTCGTCATCGGCGCGGTCGATAATCTGCTCTATCCGGTTCTGGTCGGAGATAAAGTCAGAATGCATCCCTTGCTGGTCTTCTTTTCCGTTATCGGCGGGCTGGCTCTGATCGGCTCGGCGGGGCTTGTGCTCGGTCCGGTGGTCGTCGCCGTCAGCGGAATGCTGGCGGAAATCTGGCGACAGCGCACGCAGGAAGGAAATACGGCGGAAGAAGGCGTTTCCGGGTAGATGATTTATTTTCGGGCGTTTCAGCCGGCAGAGGAAAAGATATTTATTCCGGTCATTGTGCCGCCGGCAATTTATTTCTGAGATTTGACATATAATTAATGATAACTGATAAATGATAACTGACGATGAGAGTTGCGGTTCTTTCTGCGGAAGCAGTTCCATATTCGAAAACGGGCGGACTGGGCGATGTGGCGGGCGCTTTGCCGAAGGCTTTGCGGCAGGTCGGCGTGGATTCGGTTTTGATTACGCCCTGTTACCGGCAGACGAAGGGCGAATATCTCTGGCGAACGGCAATTGACGACCTTTGGGTCGACTGGCGCGGGCAGAACTTTCGGGCGCGGGCGTTTTACAGCGAGGCGAACGGTTCGCCGACTTTTTTGATCGACGCGCCGGAGTTTTTTCATCGCAGCTCGATTTACGGGTTTAACGAGGATTACGAGCGGTTTGCGTTTTTTAATCACGCGGCGCTGATTTTGCTCAGGCGCATCGGCAACGCGCCCGACATCGTTCATTTGAACGACTGGCACACGGGTTTTGCGGCGGTCGAGATCGCGTCGAAAAGGTTTTGGGATTCGTATTGGCGGAAGACGCGCACCGTTCTTTCGATTCACAATATGGCGTATCAGGGCGTCTTCGGCGCGGAGGAATTGTGGAAGCTCGGTTTTTCCGGCGATTTCGAGCGCAACGCCTTTTTGTCGGACGGCGCGGCTTCGGCTTTGAAAGCCGGTTTGAGCGTCGCGGATATGCTCTCGACGGTTTCGCGCCGTTACGCCGAGGAAATTCAGACCGCCGAAAACGGTTACGGGTTGGAATGGCTTTTGCGGCAGCGCGCCAATCGTTTAATCGGCATCACGAACGGCGTCGATTACGACGTCTGGAACCCGGCGACCGACCCGGAATTGCCGGCGCATTACGACGCCCGCGATTTGAGCGGCAAGCGCGAATGCAAACGCGCGATGCTGGAAAGATTCAGTCTGCCGGTCGATTTGGACCGACCCGTTTTTGCCAATATTTCGCGGCTGACGACGCAGAAAGGCTTTGAATTGATTCAGCAGGTCGCCGGCGACATCATCGCTTCCGGCGCGTATTTCGTCGCGCTCGGTTCGGGCGAGAAAAAATACGAGGACTTTCTGCAATTTTTGCGCGACCGCGCGCCGCGCTCCGTCGGCATTTATAAAGGCTACAACGAATCGCTGGCGCACGTGATCGAAGCGGGCGCGGACGTGTTTTTGATGCCTTCGCGCTTTGAGCCGTGCGGGCTGAACCAGATGTATTCTTTGCGCTACGGCACGGTTCCGATTGTCCGCGCGGTCGGCGGGCTGGACGATACGGTCGAGAATTTCGATTTGGTCAACGCGACGGGCAACGGCTTTAAGTTCAGCGAATTTCGCGCCGACCGTTTTCTGGAAAAGATTTACGAAGCGCTGTTTGCCTACGCCGACGGCGACGCCTGGCGCAAGCTGCAATGGAACGGGATGAACGAGGATAACTCGTGGGAAAACGCGGCGCGCAAATATGTTCAGCTTTACCAAATGACGAGACAGTGAAAAGCGAAAAGCGACGGGCGATAAGCGAGAAGGTAATTGATTATTGATTATGAAATTATTCAAATCTATTCTTGCCTGTCATCCATTACTCATCGCTTTTCGCCCGTCGCTTCTCAGCGGAATATGTTCAGCTATCAAATTGATGAAAATTTGAAACTGGTTTTGCCGCAGCGGCATCACGCGGAAGAAATGGCGGCGGCGGTGCGCGAAAATTTCGACCATTTAAAGTTGTGGGTGCCGTGGGCGACGGATGATTATTCGGTCGATGCGGCGCGCGAATTTATCGGCAAGAATTTAAAAAGGCTGGCGGAAAGCGGATGCTTTGCTTTGAATCTGGTGCAGGACGGCAAAATCGTCGGCAGCGTCGGTTTTCATAGCCTCGATTCGAACAATAAATCCGCCCACCTCGGCTACTGGCTGGTGAAAGAGGCGCAGGGCGAAGGTCTGGTCACGCGCGGCTGCCGCGTTTTGATTGACTATCTTTTCGACGAGCTGAAGCTGAATCGCATACAGATTAACTGCAACGTCAAAAACGTGAAAAGCCGCGCGATTCCCGAACGTCTGGGATTTCAGCTCGAAGGAATTCATCGCCAGGTCGAGTTTTTCGACAGTCGCTTCGGCGATTGGGCGATTTACGCAATGCTAAAACAGGATTGGAGGAAAGACATTTAACATTTAACATTTAACATTTATCATTTTGCGTCTGTTTGAGGCTCGGGTGACGAATGTTAAATGAAATATGATAAATGATAAATGATAAATGATAATTGTAATCATCGGCGCGCAATGGGGCGACGAGGGAAAAGGAAAAGTAGTCGATTTGCTGGCTGACCGCTTCGATATAGTGGCGCGTTACCAGGGCGGGCACAATGCTGGTCATTCGGTTTACGTCGGCGAAAAAGCGTTTGTTCTCAGGCTTTTGCCTTCGGGAATTATTCACGAAGACTCGACCTGCGTGCTCGGCAACGGGATGGTTATCGACCCGAAAGCTTTTTTCGAGGAAGTCGACCAGATGGCGGAGCAGGGAATTTCGATTACGCCGGAACGCCTGAAGGTTTCGAGCCGCGCGCATTTGATAATGCCGTATCATCGCGCGCTCGACCACACTTCGGAAGAGCGTCTCGGCAACGAAAAAATCGGCACGACCTTAAGAGGCATCGGTCCGGCTTACGAAGACAAAGCGGGCAGGCGCGGCATACGCGTTTCCGACGCGCTTTCGCCGGAAGTTCTGCGAATGCGCATCGAGCGAAATCTGGAAGAGGCAAACCGCATTATCGTGCTTTACGGTCAGCTGCCGCTTTATGCCGACCAGATTTTCGACGAGATTGCGCCGCTCGTCGAGCGCCTGCGCCCGTTCGTCGCGGAAACTTCGCATTTTCTCGCCGAAGCCCGCCGGGAAAACAAAAAAATTCTGCTCGAAGGCGCGCAGGCGACGCTTTTGGACGTTGACCACGGAACTTACCCGTATGTGACGTCGTCGAATCCGACGGCGGGCGGCGCGTCGGTCGGCGCGGGCATTCCGCCGCATCATATTACGGGCGTGCTGGGAATCGTCCGCACTTACGCGACGCGCGTCGGCGAAGGTCCGTTTCCGACCGAGATGATGGATGAAGAGGAAGGCACTGCAAATCTGATTCGCCAGCGCGGCAACGAATACGGCTCGGTGACGAAGCGACCGCGCCGCTGCGGCTGGTTCGACGCCGTCGCGACGCGCTACGCGGCGGAGCTGAACGGTTTCGATTCCGTGGCTTTGACGAAGCTCGACGTGCTCGACGCGCTGGAAGAAATCAAGGTTTGCGTCGGCTACGAAATCGACGGCGAAAGAATCGACACGTTTCCGGCGGTTTCGCACGACTTGCGGCAAATCAAACCGATTTACGAAACGCTCGCGGGCTGGCAAAGCGAAACGCTCGGCATCACGAAAATCGAGGATTTGCCGCAAAAAGCGCGCGAATATGTCGAGTTTTTATCCGCCTCAATCGGCGTCGAAATCGGTTTAATCTCGACCGGACCCGAACGCGACCAGACGATAATTTTGCAGGATTCGGTAATGGAAAGCTGGTTTAAAAGTTAAAAGCGAAAAGGTGAAAAAGCGAAAAAGAGCGCCAGACAATTTGCGACAGGCGTTCTTTTTCGCTTTTTGCTTTTTCACCCTTTTCACCGTTTGTCTTTTCCAATCTCCGGCTGCAATTTTGAAAATCGCGTAATCGTACGTAAAACCGGCGTTTTTACGTTTAAATAAAATTGCTTTTCCATCTATAAAACCTTATACTTTGCCGGAATAAGTCAAAATCCATCCTTTTTTCATAACCGCCCACCCGGGAGATAAATTATGCGTTTGCAGTCGAAATTAATGCGAAGGTTTACCCGATCGCTCGTTTCATTATGTTTTTTGTTGATGATTGCCGGAGCGTGGGTGTCGGCGCAGATTCCGGCTGTCGACGAAACGTTTAATCCCGCGTTGACCAAAGAGAGTACTTTTATTGCCGAAAGCGCCGGCGGCGAGATAATTATCCAGCCGGACGGGAAAATGATTATGACGGCGGTTTATGTGCCAAGCAGCGGCGCGGTCATCTCCTATCTTTTCCGCCTTAACCCCGACGGCTCATTCGACAATACTTTTAGCTGCCCGCGCTGCCCGCCGGGAACGGCTCCTTTTTTACTGCCGGACGGCAAGCTGCTGTACGTCGTCGAAGCGGCGGGCGGAGCAAACGG
>DASVRL010000122.1:0-15467 GCA_036388635.1 Pyrinomonadaceae bacterium | reverse complement strand
GAGATAGCTTTTCGTGACGTCCAGAAATTTCGGGTAATTCGCCGCTTCCTGCTCGACCAGCTTGATAACCGCTTTTTCCGCTTCTTCGGAATTATCGACGTCGAGATAACAATTGACTAGGAGATTGAGAATTTCGCGGTTGTAAGGCTGTTTTTCGAGCATCCCTTCGAGCGTTTTCGCCGCGTCGTCGGCAAAACCCGAACCGATTTGAGCATTGACCAAACCGTTCAGCGCAATCAAATTGCTCGGCTTGATTTCCAAAGCTTTGGAAAACGCCGACATCGCCGCTTCGAATTGTTTTTTCGCCGCAAAACGGTTTCCGGCTTCCGTAAAGGCGCCCGCGGCTTCGTCCTTCTGTTCGTCCTGCAGGCAGCTTTCGGCGATTTTCAGATAAATTTCGGTGTTGTGCGGGTCCAGATCGGCGATTTGCTTCCAGACGGCGAGGGCTTCGGCTTTATAACCTTTTTTCTGGTAATGGTCGGCTAAGGCAGTGTAATGCGTGCGGGCTTCGGCGACCGAGCCTTTCGCGTGATAAAGCTCGGCGAGCTTTGCCGAAACTTCCACCGACTCGGGCTTGATGCGCGAGATTTTGTTGTAAATCGCAATCGCTTTCTGAGCAAAGCCTTGTTTGGCGTAATGTTCGGCAACCAGCGTGTAGCATTTCACCGCTTCCTGCGTGTCCTGAGCCTTGACGCACAAATCGCCGAGCATATTCAGGATGCTGAAATCTTTCGCATCGTTTTCGACAATCCGCTTGTATTCGCCGATTGCCTGACGAATCTTGCCTTGCGCCAGAAAACGCTCGGCGTTTCGCATATATTTTGTTTTATCGAAACTCATTTGATTAATTTTTGACAGGAAAATACTGACTAAACTTGGAAGTGCCGCTGCAATTTCAGAGGATAAAAATGCAGGGCGGAAGTTCGGTCTTTCCCTGCAATTTCAAAGCTATCACGTTTTGACAAAAAGTGTCAACGGTTTTTAACAAGTTTTGTAAGCTTTTATTTTGAAAATTATGGCAAATAAATTTTCCTCGCCGCCGGCGCCGGAAATCATTCTCCGCATTACTGTTTTTCGCGCGCTTAGTGTTAAAATTTTCGTTATGCAAGCCTTGATTCTGGCGGGCGGCAAAGGCACGCGCCTGCGCCCGCTGACGGTTTATACGCCGAAACCAATCGTTCCCGTTCTGAATCGTTCTTTTCTGCTTTATCAAATCGAAATTCTGCGGCGCGCGGGAATCACGGAAATTATTCTTTCGCTCAATTACCAGCCCGACAAAATCCGTCAGCTGCTCGGCGACGGTCAGGATTACGGCGTGCATCTGCGCTACGTGACCGAGCCGATGCCGATGGGAACCGCCGGCGCGTATAAATTCGCCGCCAGCGAAATCCGCGATACGACCGTCGTTTTTAACGGCGATATTTTAACCGACATCGATATTACCCGGGTCATCGAACAACATCGCGAGCGCCGCGCCGAAGCCAGCATCGTCCTGACGCCGGTCGCCAATCCGTCCGCTTACGGCTTGGTCGAAACCGGCGCGGACGAAAGAGTTTTGCGTTTTCGTGAAAAACCGAAACCGGAAGAACTGGCGACTTTGACGACGAATAACATCAACGCCGGAATTTACGTTCTCGAACCGCAGATTCTGGACATCATTCCCGAAGGCGAAAATTATTCGTTTGAATACGGTCTTTTCCCGGAGCTTTTGAATCGCGAAAAAAACTTTTTCGCCTTTATTATGCGCGAAAACTACTGGCGCGACATCGGCACGCCGCAAAGTTATCTGGAAGCGCATTTCGATTTTCTGGCGGGAAAAATCAAAGGCTTTACTTTTGAAAAAGCGAAAAATTTCGACATCGCGACGACCGCAACCGTCGATTCCGCGTCTGTTTTCGGCGAAGACTGCATCGTTAAACCGAACGCGCGAATTATAAATTCCGTGATTGGGCAGGGCGTCCACATCGAGGAAAAAGCGGTCGTGGAAAATTCGGTCGTCTGGGCGCACACGCGCATTTCAAATTCTTCGCAGATAAAAAATGCGGTCATCGGTCGAAGCTGTTACATCGGCAAAAATGCGTTCGTTTCCGGCGGCGCGGTGCTCGGCGATAAATCATCGCTGACCGACTACACAAAAATTTAAAAAACGTTCTACAGTCTTCGGTTTTCACAAAAAATTTTGCTCAATTTGAGCAGAAAAAATCGAAGACCGTAGACCAAATAAAAAAAATATGCCCGAACTGCCCGAAGTCGAACTGGTCGCCAAATCCCTGGACGCGCTCGTGAGCGGTCGCCAAGTAATCGCCGCCGAGCTTTTGCGGGCGCGGCTGGCGCCTTTTAATCCGCCCGAAGATTTTGCCGGAAGATTAAAAGATACGATTATCAACGGCGTTCACCGGCGCGGCAAGCACGTTTTGTTTGATTTGGAAAACGGCTACACGCTGATTACGCATCTGCGGATGACCGGGCGTTTTATGATTTTGCCGCTGGAGCGCGAACAGCCGAAATACACGCACGCCGTTTTGTATTTCGCCGACGAAAATCGCCTGATTTTTCAAGACCAGCGCCATTTCGGCTTGATGAAAATCGTCCGGACGGCGCAGCTGCACGAAACGAAAGAGTTGAAATGTCTCGCGCCCGAGCCTTTTTCCGACGCTTTTACGCCGCGCTATTTGCGTGAAACTCTGAAAACGTCGAAGCGAAGCTTAAAGGAATTTCTGCTCGACCAGACGAAAGTTTGCGGCTTGGGCAACATTTACGCTTCGGAAGCGATGTTTCTGGCGCGCGCCAATCCGCAAACTCCGGCAAATAAAATTTCCGCGCCGAAAGCCAACCTTTTATTCGAAAAAATCCTCGAAGTGCTTGCCGAATCAATCGCTCACGGCTCGACCCTGAATGTAAATCCCGAAAACATCGACGGCAGTTATTACGGCGGCGGTTTCGCGGGCGGCTGGCGTGCTTACGACCGTGAAAACCAGCCTTGTCCGAATTGCGAAACGCCGATTCGGCGATTAAAACAAGGCGGGCGCTCAAGTTATTTTTGTCCGAAATGCCAGCCGAAATAGCCTGGCAAAACGGATAGAGCTTCTTTCGGAAGTCGGAATTTTTGTCGAAATCCTGCGTCGATTGATGCGGTTCTTTACTTTAATAAAAAATTCCGATATTTTTTATCCGAATTCAAACGATTCGGTAAGCCCTTCATTATAATTATATGAAAAAAAACAAAACCTCTTTTTTTATTTCGTTTCTGACATTCTTTTTGTTTATTTCGCTTGCTTCAGCGAATACGCTGGCGCAGCTTGCCGGCAACGAGCGCGATATGGCGCTCGGCATACTGAACGTCACCAAAGATAATATTAAAGATAATTATTACGACACCAATTTTCGCGGCATTAATCTCGACGAGCTTTTCGCACAGTCAAAAGAAAAACTGAAAATCGCCACGACCCGCGACGAAGCGATGCTGATCATCGCCCAAACCGTTCTGATGTTTGACGATTCGCATACGGCTTTTTATCCGCCGTCGCGTTCGGCGGATATTGATTACGGCTGGTTGATTTCAATGATCGGAAAAGACTGTTACGTCGTCGGCGTCAAACCCAGGAGCGACGCCGAAGCAAAGGGATTAAAAGTCGGCGATAAAGTTTTAGCCGTCGATGGTTGGCGACCGACGCAGGAAAATCTCTGGAAAATGTATTACCGGTATTATTCGATAATGCCGACCAGCCGCGTCCGCTTCGTCGTGCAAAGCCCGAAAGATGAAAGCCCGCGCACGATCGACGTGGCGACTAAAATCACCAAAACTTCGAAAGTCGTCACTTTTGAGGATATTTTCAATCGAATAATCAGAAAAGGTTGGGATTTGAGCGCCGACCGGACTTTTGAATCGGGAAAAGATTTGTTTGTCTGGAAAATGTCGACTTTCAACACTTCCGAAGCGCATATCGACGCGGTGATGGAAAAAGCCAAAGGCTTTAACTCGCTGATCATCGATTTGCGAAACAACGGCGGCGGAAGCGTCGATGCGCTCAGGCGTCTGGCGGGCTATTTTTCCGATAAAGACCTGACGCTGTGCGAGGAGAAAACCCGGAAAAACACCAAACCGATAATTGCCAAAACACGCGGAAGCGGCATTTATAAAGGGAAATTGATTGTTCTTGTCGATTCCAATTCGGCTTCGGCTTCCGAAGTTTTCGCGCGCACGATTCAATTGCAGGCGCGCGGAAAGGTTATCGGCGATAAAACCGCCGGCGCGGTGATGGAATCGAGATTTTTTACTTCCAAGTCCGGCGTCGGCAGCGTCGCTTATTTCGGCGTCAGCGTGACGATAGCCGATTTAATAATGCCCGACGGAAAAAGTCTGGAGAAAGCCGGCGTCGTTCCCGACGAAGTAGTATTAACGAAAGGCGAGGATTTGGCGGAGCAGAAAGACAGGGCTTTGGCTTATGCGGCGAAAGAACTCGGGGTCGAGCTTTCGCCGGAAAAAGCGGGAGCGCTTTTTCCTATCAAATGGAATTTCTAATCGCCTTCAAAGCTTGACCGTTCGGCGTTAAAAACGCAGTTCAATTCAACCCGGAGAAAATCAAATGTTTCTGAAAAAACTTTCGCTGATCTTTCTGGCGGCAGTCGCTTGCCTGACGCTGTTTTCAAACGACGCTTTTGCCTGCGCCTGCTGTTCGGAAACGGGCGATTATAGTATCTGGACGGGCAAGCCGGACAAATACAGCGTCGATATGCTGGCGGAAATGAAATTCGACCAGGCGGCTTATTTATATATGAACGAAGCCGGCTTCGATGTGCTGAAAGGACTCGACAGCATCGCCAAAGCCTACGAATCGGATTCGTGGGTCGCGTCGCCCGAATATTTCAGCCTGACCAACGCTTTCGCCGCCCGAACGTGGAAATTCAACTTTAAAACCAAAGACGGAAAAAACGGCGCGCTGACGCTTCCGATGCCGGCGCAGATGGTGCAGTTTAAGGTCGACATTCACGACGGGAAAACGAGCGGCGGCGGCGGTCCGCTGCTTTATAAAGAATGGCGCTACAAGGGCGCTGTGCAAACGGGCAGCGGATTTTTCCAAGCCGGCATCGTCAAGCCGACGACTTATTTTCTCGTTTTGCAGGGACGCGGAAACAGCTGCGACAACGCCGAGGATTTTACCGCCTGGCGGCTGGAAATCGAAGGCAGAAAAGCCAGTTATGCGTTTTTCGGCAAACTAAGTTCGGGAAGATCGAATCAAAGCGAGGATTCTGAAAAGTCCACGGAAAACTGAAATTTCAATAAAAACCTATTTTTACTATTTATTAATGAATTCGAAAGGCGCGAATTTCAAGCGTTTTCGGATTCTCTCGATGTGCCCGACGCTTTGTTCGGCAAATAAACTTCTATGAAAAAAAATCTACTTTTATCTTTCTGCGCCTTGATTTTAACGAGCCTTTTCATCGTGTCCGGCACGGAAAAAATCTCCGCCCAGGAGCCGGATTCGAAAAAAGTCAGCGCCGAGACCAAGAAACACCGCGACCAGACGATCAGTATCCTGCGCGAAATGAAAGGCGTTTTGAAGAAGCTCTATTACGACGCCAATTATCACGGCATCAATCTCGACGAGCGATTTACCGCCGCCGAGGCGAGAATCAAAACGCTCGAATACAACTGGCAGATGTATCGCGTGCTGGTGCAGGTTTTGATGGATTTTAACGATTCGCACACGGTCTTTCACCTGCCGCCGCGCAGCGATTATTTCGACTACGGGTTTTCGATGCAGATGTTCGGCACCGATTGTTTTATCACGGCGGTCAAAAAAGACAGCGACGCCGAAAAACAGGGCTTGAAGGTCGGCGACCAGATTCTGAATATCGGCAAATTTAAACCGACGCGCGACGACCTCTGGAAAATCGTCTATGTTTTATACCGGCTCGACCCGAAGGAAACGGTCGATTTGACCATTGCCAAGCTCGACGGCTCGCAGCAGAAAATATCCGTCAAAGCCAGGACGATGACGCAAAAGGAAAAAAGCGAAGAACTCAAGAAAAAGAAGACGAAGGAAAAATTCGAGCCTTTCAAGTGCCGGGAAGTCAACAGTGCGACCATCGCCTGCAAGCTCTCGACTTTTATGGTCGGCAAAGAGGAGATTGATAAAATGATGAAGCAGGTCGGCAATCATTCCAAGATGATTCTCGATTTGCGCGGCAACGGCGGCGGTTTTGTCGATACGGAAGTTTATCTGCTCGGCTACTTTTTCGACCGCGACGTGAAGGTCGCCGATATGATAACGCGCGAGAAGACCGAAACGCTGATCGCCAAAAGCCGCGGCGACCGGGTTTTCAAAGGCGATTTGGTCGTGCTGACGGACAGTCGTTCGGCTTCCGCTTCGGAATTGACGGCGCGCGTGATGCAATTGGAAAACCGCGCGAAAGTCATCGGCGACGTCACGATGGGCGCGGTTGTGACCAGCCGGACGATTCCTTTATTCGGTTCGTATAGCGCTTTGTCAGCCGCCGTCTACACGTCGGTCTCGATGAGCGTCACCGTCGCCGACGTTAAAATGAAGGACGGCGGGCGTCTGGAAAATGTCGGCGTCGTTCCCGATTATCCGGTGATTCCGACCGGCGAAGCTTTGTCCAGGAAGATGGATGCGGTTCTCGCGTACGCGGCATCGCTGCTCGGCGCCGAGCTTTCGCCGGAAAAAGCCGGTGAATTTTATTTTATTACCTCGAGAGAGATTGACGAAGACCTCGACCCTGAGGAAGGCGACAAATAGTGAAAGTGGAAGGCGATAAATAGCGAAATAACCGGTAAAAGGTAAGTAGTAAGTGAAAGAAACGAACTTACCGCTTACCTTTTACCGGCTAGCACTTTTCGAAACTTGACACTTGCGTCTGAAAATCGCATTATTTGTTTTACCGTTTCGGCGTGGTGAGTTAGAGCAACTTGCGACCACGTAAAATAAACCGCTAAACAGCTAACCGCTTTTACAGAAAAAAGCCTTGCGTTGTTTGGCGCAGGGTTTTTTAATTTTAGGGACGGTCTTCGGCTTTCGGTTTTCGGTCTTTGCAAAAACAAAAATCGAAGACCGGAGACCGAAGACCAAAGACCGAATATGAGAAATTTCAGAGAACTTTTAGACGACAGCGGCATCCACGTTTTCGACGGCGCGATGGGCACGCGGCTTTACGACAAAGGCGTTTACATCAATCGCAGCTATGACGAGCTGAACCTGACGGCGCCGGATCTGGTCCGCGAAGTCCACGAAGAATACGTGCGCGCCGGAGCCGAAATTATCGAGACGAACACTTACGGCGCTTCGCGGCATAAATTGCAGCAATACAGCCTGGAAAATCAGTTAAAGGAATTGAACGTCGCCGGCGCGCGACTGGCTAAAGCCGCCGCCGGCGAGCGCGCCTTTGTCGCGGGCGCCATCGGACCGCTCGGCTTGCGCATCGAGCCGTATGGTCCGACTTCTTTTGACGAAGCCAAAGAAATGTTTGCCGAACAAATCGCGGCGCTGCTCGAAGGCGGCGTCGACCTTTTCATTCTGGAAACCTTCTCGGATTTATCGGAGATTCAGCAGGCAATCCGGGCGGTCAAAGAGCTTTGCGATTTGCCGGTCGTCGCGCAGATGACGATTCAGACCGACGGCAAAACCGTCTTCGGCGCGGACACGGAAATCATCACGCAGAGGCTGGAGCAATACGGCGCGGACGTCATCGGCTTAAACTGCGGCGTCGGTCCGACGCACATCTTGTCGGCGCTCGAAAAAATGCGCGAGGTGACGACGCGAAAACTCTCGGCGCAGCCGAACGCCGGACTCCCGCGCGACGTTCAGGGGCGGCAGTTTTATATGTGCTCGCCGGAATATATGTCGAAGTTTGCCAAGCGTTTTATCAAGGCGGGCGCCACGTTTATCGGCGGCTGCTGCGGCACGACGCCGAAGCACATCAAACTGATTTCCGACGCCGTCCGCGCCGTCAGCCCGCGCTCGCAGAAGTTTTTTACGAAAGCGCCCGAGCAGCCGGCGCACGTCAAAGATTTTACGCCGCCCGACGTGCAGGTAGTGCCCGCCGAGCAGCGCTCGAAATGGGCGCGAAAAATCGCGCGCGGCGAATTCGTCACGTCGGTCGAAGTTTTGCCGCCGAAAGGCTGCGACGCGGCGAAAACACTGGAATCCATCAAACTTCTGGTCAAAGCCGGGGTCGACGCGGTCAACATCCCGGACGGACCTCGCGCGCAGACGAGAATGAGCGCGCAGGCGACCGCCGTTCTGGTCGAGCGCGAAGTCGGCATCGAAGCCGTTCTGCATTACTGCTGCCGCGACCGCAATCTTTTGGGAATGATGTCCGACCTGCTCGGCGCGGCTGCCTTAGGCTTGCACAATCTTTTAATCATCACGGGCGACCCGCCGAAAATGGGACCTTACCCGGACGCGACCGCCGTTTTCGACATCGATTCCATCGGCTTGACGAACATGGTCAGCAAGCTCAATCACGGGCTGGATTTGGGCAACAACCCGATCGGCTGCCCGACGGCTTTTTCCATCGGCGTCGGCGTCAATCCGGGCGCGATAAATCTGGAAGAAGAAATCCGGCGCTTTGAATGGAAGGTCGAGGCGGGCGCGGAATACGCCATCACGCAGCCGGTTTACGACACGGAACAGTTAAGAAGTTTTCTGAAAAAAATCGAGCACGTGCGCATCCCGATTGTCGCGGGAATTTTCCCTTTGGTTTCTATCAGAAACGCCGAATTTATGCACAACGAAGTGCCGGGCGTCAACGTCACGCCGGAGATTCTCGACCGGATGCGCAAATCCTCGGACGTCTCGAAAGAAGCGGCGCGCGAAGAAGGCATCAAAATCGCCCGCGAATCTCTGACGGAAGTCCGCGATTTGATTCAGGGCGTGCAGGTCTCCGCGCCGTTCGGCAACGTCAAATATGCTTTGCAGGTTTTCGACGTGCTGGACGAGTTTAAGGCTATAGAAGAAGCATCGGCAGTTACCAGCCAGCTGTGATAAAATTTCGTCGGATAGTTTCGCCGATTGAAGGCATCGAACGTATTGCGCGGCGCTTTTCGATTGATGAATTACAATCGCTGAGAGAAAAATTCGGCGGCGTAAATTGGCGGAAACTCAAAGGCGAGGCAAGAGTCGAACTTTATAACGGCGAAATTCGTCTCGCCGAACTTCATTGGTATGAATGTCACGGCGTCGGTAAAAGAAAAATAAAAGTCAAACGACTTTTGGATTAAAAATTATGAATATCATTGGTTTCGCCTTGTGTCTGACAACGGACGACGAAGATGATTTTAAGCCGAACAAGCTTTATCCTGTCCTGGAGCCGCTCGCGAATGACCCGGAAGCTCATCTGCGCATCGTCGACGAAAGCGGCGAGGACTATCTTTACCCGGAAATTTATTTTCAAATCGTGCAGGTCGGCGAACAGGCGCGCGAAAATCTTTTGCGATATTTTGAAGTCTCAGCGGTTTAAAAAATTACGAATTACGAATGAAGGAATTCTTCATCGTAATTCGTAATTTTTTTAAGAAATCGTTTTCGGGTAAAGCGGCGAAAATTGTCCGATTTCCTGATTTTTCTACAGCAGAACGGCGCGGATGACGCCGGTTTCCGGCTAGCGATTGGCGAAAAGGGAAAAAACGTCGGCGACCAGCAGCCAGAGGATGAATAAGGCGAGCGCCACGCCTTCGGCGTAGAGGTGTAGGTATAAACGCCTGATGACGGTTTCGTGCGGCGGGCAGCGGGTGTGGATTTTTAATAAAACCAGATACCAGATTGCCCACAGGATCGGCAGCAGAATCGCCAGCATTACCGCCGCTTCCTTTTTGTCGGCGTCGGCTTCCGTGCTCAAAGAGATAATGCTGTCGCTGGAAAGAAGCCAGCCGGCGAGAACGACGAACGCGCCCAGACCGTATTGAAGATAATCGTTCAGGCGGTCGCGAAACCATTCTTCCGATTTACTCAACTCGGTTTTTTCCTGATTCATCAGTCGTCAATCCTAAATCGTCAATCGCCAATTGTAAACCGCCGCGTTAAATAACATTCCGCCCGGTTTTAAGAATTGACCGGATAATTTATAACCTTCACCACGCCCGTTTGAAATCGGTGCGGATTCGGCGCGGGTAATTTAATCAAAGTGAACCTGTGATTGAACGGCTCGACGCCCGGCGCGTTCTGCCATTCGTACTTAACGACCGCGCCGTCGGCAAATTCGTAGATTCTTTCGATTCTCTCGTCTTCGTAAACGGTCGGCGTTTCCGAAACTATTTTCTCGCGCTCGTCTCGGATAATGACGTCGGCGTATTCTTCGGCATTTTTCATAAGTTTTAAAGAGAACTCTGACAGAGGCGATAAGTTCCAAATCCGAATAACCGGATCGTCGGCGCGACCAGATTATCGCCGAATTTCCGGCGCACGAGCGGGATGATTTCCTCAATCGCCTTTTGCCGGTCGGCGTGCGTGTATTTTTTTAAGCCTTTCATTTTAAGAGCAGTATTTTATTGACCGTCGTCATATTGCGCGTCGTCGCCGCGACTTTCAGATGCTTCTCGATAAAATTGTTGGAAAACACTTCTTTGGCGGTATTGCCGGGTCGAATCATCCAGTACAGCTCGCGATTTCCGAAA
Organism: Pyrinomonadaceae bacterium; assembly: GCA_036388635.1. Taxonomy (GTDB): domain Bacteria; phylum Acidobacteriota; class Blastocatellia; order Pyrinomonadales; family Pyrinomonadaceae; genus JALZHR01. Next base: position 4,834 of record DASVRL010000122.1, on the reverse strand, counting down.
CGGAAAACTTCAAAATCATTGGCGAAAGAAGCGAGCGAATCTTTCAAAGGCGCGGCGGGCGCGGCGGATAAAAAAGAGACGTACGTTTTCGCGCCGCTTTCCGGTTCCGGAAAAGGATTGCGCGCGGCAATTTCTTCGAGCTCGGCAATCGTGCGCGCCATCGTTTTGATTTCAAAACCGAAAGCTTGCCGCAGCTGGCGCTCGATTTTTTCGGCGAGCGCCTCGGCGTTTGTTTCCGCCGTCTCGAAAATTACGTTTCCGCTTTGAATGTAGGTTTTCACGTTTTCAAAATTCATCGCCGCAAAAATCCGGCGCAGTTCTTCCATTTTTACGATGTGATGCCCGCCGACGTTAATGCCGCGCAGCAATGCCGCGTATTTAATCATTTTCGTTTCCTTAACTCGAAACTATTATCGCTCAATGTCAGTAATCGAACAAAAAATAAAACTCCTGTGTGATACAAAAAATAAAGAATATTTATCGAACGAGGGGATAATTGGTTATGAAAAAATTTTATGTATTTTTCGGAACGCTGCTGCTGATTTATTTTTCGCTGTTTTTCGCACCGAACGTTTTCGGACAGCGGCGCGGCGGTGGCGGCGGCAATGCGCGCGAAACCTACACGGGCACGGTTTTGAGCTACGGCTCGGGCTTCAACACCCGCACCGTCACGCGCCCGTTTACGCTCGGCATTACCGGCGAGACTTCCAACGAGGATGCGGCGAGGTTTCTGGGCATTTTGCAGAACCGCGGTCAAAGCACCCTGCTGAACGAAATCGACGACGAAGACCTCGGTTACTTTAGCGTCGGCGCGCAGCTCGGACGCCGTTTGAACGTCGTGCGCGAAAGCGTCGAGGGCGGACAGCGCAGAATCTTTATCGTGTTTGAACGCTGGACGCAGTTTGCCGAGCTGCGCGGCGGCTATCGCTCGCTGGATTACCCGTTCGGCGTTATCGAGCTGGTCGTTGACGAGCGCACCGGCAGAGGCGAGGGAACTTATATCGCCGCCGCCAGAATCCGCTGGACGCGCAGCGGAAGCGACGCCAATCAGGTCGAAGTCGAAAATTTTGCGACCTTTCCGGCGCGTCTGCTCGGCGTCAGGCGCAGCGGGCGCGGGCGTTAAATAAAGCGCAGAACGCAAAATGCAGAATGCGAAATGAAATTTGACGATTTCAGTTTTGCGTTCTGCACTTTGCGTTTTGCATTAATTACAACTCTTTTTTCATCGACAGAAGTTCTAACTTCACGCCTTCGGTAATCTCGTATTCGACGCGCTGTTTGCCTTTGAAACCGTTCGCTTCATAAAGCTTTATGCCGGGCAGGCAGCGTCGCCGTCAGTTCGAGCGAACGAAAGCCGCCGCCGCGCTCCGCGCTTTTGCAGGTCGACAAAATCGCTTGCGCGATTCCTTTGCGCGCGTAATCGGGATGAAGGAAAAACGCCCGAATCCGCGCCGCTTCCCGTTACGGGTCAAGCCGTCTCGAATCGCGAACGGCAAACCGGTCGCCGCCGAAAAGCGTTTTTGGCTGGCTCCAGCGGTCTTCGAGATTCGCTTTTCTGATGATGTAATCCATTTTTTATGTGAGAACCGGGAATTGAGAATTTTATTTTCCGTCCCCGGTTCGCCTTTCCCGGTTACTTAAACGTTGCGGCGATAAATTCTTTCGCGCCTTTTGCGCCGGTCAGCTCCAGCCAAAGGTCGGCGCTGCCGGCTTTGAGCGTAATTTTAAAATCGAGAAAAGGACAGCATTTTCTTTCGAGAATTATCATTTCGATAATTTCTCTGAGCAAATCATCATCGGACGCAAAGCGGAAGCCGTAACCGGCGGCAAGCTCTTTTCGCTCAAGAATCATTTGCCCGAATTTCTGCAAAACCGCCTGCTCGCGCTCGCGAAATTCGGCGTCGTTTAAAGCGCAGGCAACCGGCAAAGTCGAATCGTTCATAATTTATTTAACTAAAGAAACGGAACGCCGATTACAAGATAAATTAGGATTAATCAGGATAAATTCAAACGAAAATCCCAACCAATCTTAAAATATCCTGATAAATCAGCGCTCCTTTTTTCGCATCAATCTGTGTGCTCGCGCTTACGGCACCGACGGAATCGGCGTATCGCCAGCCAGCCCGAATTGGAATCCGCCGAAGCCGAGCTGAGAACGCAGCAGATACCACGTGCCGTCGCGATAAACGCCCAAATCGCTTTTGCCGTCGCCGTCGTAATCCGCCGCCACCGGAACGTCGGTCGAAATGCCGAATTGCACGCCGGTAAATCCAGCGGCGCTTTGTAGTAAATACCACGTTCCGCTCGACTTGCGATAAACGCCCAAATCCGTTTTGCCGTCGCCGTCGTAATCGCGCGGCACGGGCAGGTCCTGAAAATTGCCGAGACCGAACTGCGCGCCGCGCAGATTATTGTTCGAGCTTTGCAGGATATACCAGACGCCGCCGGCTTCGCGGTAAACGGCGAGGTCGGCTTTGCCGTCGCCGTCGTAATCGGACGGAAGCGCGCGGTCGGTTCCGGTCGTTCCGAATTGCTGCGACTGCTCGGTGTTTGACGAGCTGCGCAGGATAAAGAAATAGGTCGGCGAAGAAGCTTCCGCTCCCGTGCGAAAAACGGCTAAATCCGCGCGCCCGTCGCCGTCGTAATCAGCCGGAACGGGAACGTCGCTGCTTGGCGCGCCCCAGTGCTGCGCGCGAAAAGTATTATTCGAGCTTTGCAGGATATACCAGTCGCCGTCGCGAAACACACTGATATCGGTTTTTTGGTCGCCGTCGTAATCGGCGGGTGTGATTCTATCCGTGGACAGACCAAACTGGACGGCGGCAAATCCCGTCGCGCTTCGCTGTAGATACCAGTTGCCCTGTCGAAAGACGGAAATATCCGCTTTATTATCGCCGTCAAAATCGAATCGTTTAGACGGTATCACCGATGCCGTTCCGGCTTGATTAACCGTCACGGTCTGCACGCCGATTGTAATTGTCGCCGTGCGCGGGTTCGGATTCGGATTCGTGCCGGCGGTGACGATTATCGTTCCGCTGCCGGGCTGCGGCTTCTGCTGAATTATAATCCAGTTTGAGTTGTGCAAAGCGCTCCAGTTGCAATTTGAAGCGGCGGAGACGAAGACGGCTGCCATCGACTGCGTAGACGGAAAATTCAGAACCGGCGGAGAAACGGAAGTCGGGCAGCCGGACGCCTGCTGTATCAGAAATGTCCGCGTCACCAGCCCGTTTGAAACGGTGATGGCAGCGGTTCGCCCGCCGCCCGTATTCGGCGCGACGGTAAAATTAATCGTGCCGTTGCCCTCGCCGGCGGCGGAAGTAACGTTGACGAAGCTCGAATCCGAGGTTGCCGTCCACGCGCAGCCGCCCGGAATATTTATTTGAAAACTGCTGTTGCCGCCCGCCGCCGGAAAACCCTGACTGCTCGACGTAATGTCGAACGGGCAAGCCGCCGTCGAACTTTGCAGCGTAATGCTCCAGCCGCCCGCAAAGCTGCCCGCATTCGCGCCCGTGTCGTCCACGACATAAAGCTGCCAGGTGCCGTTCGGCTGACTGCCGACAAAACCGCTCAAAGTATTGACGGTCGGCGCATTGGCGGGCGCGGGCGCAGGAAACGAGTCGCCCGGCTCGTAATTCGTCGGTTTGAAATTATCGGAAGTCAGCGGCGCGTTGTCCGGTAAAGCGGTCGGCGCGAAATCATCGAAAGTAATGCCCAGACCGCTCGCCGCGTTATTGCCGCCGGCGTCCGACATCAGAACGATGCTCCGACCGCTCGGCGAGACCAGCAAAACATCGACATCGTCCGGCGCGGTGTGCGAAAAATTGCCGAGGTCGACGATTATGCCCGTAATAAATCCGGTCATTCCTGAAATTTGAATCTCGCTCGGATACGGCGCAGCCGTTCCCGAACTAGGAACGGTTATTGCCGCCGCATTCGCGCCGGTCGAAATCGTCTCCATCGTAATCGTATCAATCCACCAGCCTTCGTTGGCAAAGCTTTCATTTGAGCCGAAACGCCATTTAAAGCGCACGAATTCGCGAAAAGTCGATGCCGGAAGCTGTATCGTCGTCGTTATATAACCGCCCGGCGTGGCGCCCGTCCACGCCGAGCGATTGGAAAGCGGATTGGACGATTCGTTCAGAGAGCCGTTGTAACCGCCCGTGATGAATGCGCCGCCCGCCACGATTATGTCCTGAAACGCGCCGCCGTTAACGCTGATTTCCAGCACGCCGCCGTCCCAGGTGTTTTCCATCGCGAATTTGTGTCGGAAATTCAAAATGGTGTTGACGCTCGAAACATAGATTGACGGCGAAGTTAGATCCGTCCCGCTGGTCGTCATCGGGTTGGCGGTGAAAACCGCGTTGGGCGCCGTATCGGGCAGATTGGTCGTGACGATAAAGCCGGCGCCGGTTCCGGTCGAAGCGACCGTCCAGTTTGGCGGCAACTGCGGCGCAGCTAAGCCGTCGAAATTTTCGCTGAACCGGACTGCTTCGGGACTCGCTTCCGTTCCGGTTTGCGCCGATGAAACGAAAGATTGTTTCGCCGCAAAAAGAGCGGCGATTAATAAACAAAGCAGACTGATGATGATGAAAAATTTACGACGACGCGCAACGGCGACAATGATTTTTTCGGACATAGCTTTTTACTCAAACTTTCTGAAAGTTATTACGGGAAATAAAGTGGAGCAATCAAATTAAAAGGGCAGAGAGGGAAGTTTGTCAATGAATAACGGGCAGTTTTGCCGGAAAGTTGCGCCGGATGATTTTTAGAGATTGTTTCAATGCTTATTTTCGTTCGTTTAGACACGCATTAATGCGTGTCTAAACGAACCCTT
>DASVRL010000121.1:0-6655 GCA_036388635.1 Pyrinomonadaceae bacterium | reverse complement strand
GCCGGAAATTTTAGCGATTAAATGATTTTTAACGCGATGAGGCAAGCGGCGCAAAGAAAGATTTGCCCGCCAATGACGCGAAACAAACGACAAAGAAAAAAATTGCGGCAGACAATCAAGCAAGGCTGGCGATCGGCGATTTCAAATTTCAGATTTGAAATCGCCAACCTTGCCTTCTTATCTGCGGATTATTTTTCTTTCGCGTCATTGGCGGGCTGACAAATTCTTTCCGAGTCCTGCGTCTTAGCGTCCGTTGCGCCATTGCGTTAAAATTGAAAAATGAGCGAAAGAAAATTTATCAGCGACCGCGAAAAGCTGGAAAAGCTGGCGCCGGTCGCCGCCGCGCCCATCAAACGTCACGTTTTTGTCTGCAACGGAAAATCCTGTTCGGCGGTCGGAAGCCTTGAAGTCAAAGCCGCTTTCGAAAGGGAACTGGAATCGCGAAATCTGCGTTACGGCAAGGCGTCGAAAGGCAGAAATCCGCACGGTTCGATAGTTCTGACCGATTGCGGCTCGGTCGGTTTCTGTTCGATCGGCACCGCCGTGCTCGTCTATCCCGACGGCGTCTGGTACGCGCAGGTGCGTGCCGAAGACGTCGCGGAAATCATCGAAGAACATCTGGAAAAGGGAAACGTCGTCGAAAGATTGGCGCTGATTGAAATGCAGGAAACCGAAGAAGTGAGAATTGAGAGCTGATATTCGGAATTAAAAGCCGGCGGCTATTTTCAGTTCTCGCTTTATAAATTATTTTCGTTGAAACACATCAAACAATTCTGTTATGCTTTTGAGTTGAGAAAATCTCTTTCTTAAAAGACCTTCCTTTATTTCAATTACAGAAAACTTTCCGATGAAAATCCCCAAAAACAATCTGATTCAAACATTACTCTGTCAATTATTGATTTCGGCTGCCGCGTTTAATTTTATTTCACCGGCGATTTACGCGCTTAACGTTTCAATAAAAAAATATAAATCGGGCGAACAATCCCGGACTTTTTCGCAAAAATCACCGCCGCAAAATGATTCGGCGAAAACAGCGGCGGCGGTCGAATCTTTAAATAAAATGCCGCTCAGCTTTGAAGAAAATCTGGGTCAGTTTGAAAAAGAAGTCCGTTTTGTTTCCCAAAATCCGCAGCGGACACTTTTTCTGACCGCTTCCGCTGCCGCCGTTTTCAGCTTTCAGTCGCCGGACGCTGAAGAAAAATTCTCCGTTTTGCGGATGAAGCTGAGCCGCGCCAATAAGAATCCGAAGTTGAAGGGCATCGAGGCAAATCCGGCAAAGATAAATTATTTTCGCGGCAACGACCCGCGCCGATGGCAAAGCAATGTTTCGACCTACCGCCGGGTTAAATACGAAGAAGCCTATCACGGCGTCGATTTATTCTGGTACGGCAATGAAAACAATGATTTGGAATATGATTTCGTGGTCAAGCCGAACGCCGATTACCGCCAAATCGAGATAAAATTCGACGGCGCTGAAAAAATCGAAATCGAACGCGGCGGCGATTTGCTGATTCATCTAGGCGGCGCCGTTTTGCGCCAGCGCAAACCTTTTACTTACCAGCACGAACCGGGCGGCGCGCGGCGGGAAGTTGAAAGCGTTTACGAACTGAGCGGGAAAAACAGGATAAAGTTTCGGGTCGGCGGCTACGACCGCTCGAAAAATCTGGTCATCGACCCGCTTATCATACAGTATTCCACGTTTCTCGGCGGCAATGATGAAGATTCCGGAAATGACATCGCCGTCGATTCGGGCGGCAACGTCTACATTGCCGGAACGACTCGCTCGCCAAATTTTCCGACGACCGCCGGAGCCGTCAGCAACAGCAAGCGTAGCCTTTTCGATACGGTTTTCGTTTCGAAGTTTGACGCGACCGGAACGCGGCTGATTTATTCGACCTATCTCGGCGGCGGCAGTCGCTTCGGCGAGAAGGGAATGGGAATCGCGGTCGATGCGGCGGGCAGCGCCTACGTCGTCGGCGAAACCTATTCGAACGATTTTCCGACGACTTTGCGGGCTTTCGAGCGTTTTAAAAGATGGGGAGACGATGACGAAGACGCGTTTGTCACGAAACTGAGCGCCGACGGCTCGCACTTGATTTATTCCACGTTTCTCGGCGGCAACGACGACGACGTCGCTTACGACGTCGCGGTCGATGCCGGCGGCTCCGCGCACGTCGTCGGAAAGACGGACAGCGGACCGTGGCTCGCCCCGGGCGGCTTTCCGACGACGCCCGGCGCTTTGCCCGCGCCGAACGGCGGCGGTTTTTACACAAAGGTAAACGCTGCGGGAACGGATTTGGAATATTCGACGCTTTTAAGCGGAACAGGTTACGACGAAGCGCAAAAAGTTGTCATCGACGCCGCCGGCAGCGCCTATGTGATGGGATTTACCGGTTCGACTAATTTTCCCGTCGTTCCCGGTTCGTTCGATACGACGCACAACGGCAACTACGACATTTTCGTGATGAAATTCAATTCGCACGGCGCGCTCGCCTATTCGACCTACCTGGGCGGAAGCGCTTACGAAGGCATAAACAACGGTTTCGGTCTGGCGGTCGACCGCGACGGTTATTGTTATGTTCTCGCTCCGAGCGGCTCGAGCGATTTTCCGACCACGCCCGGCGCTCTCGATAGAGTGCAGAACAATTACGAAGCCTTTGTCGCGAAATTATCGCCGCACGGGTCAAATCTGGTTTTTGCGACGTTTCTCAGCCCGCTCAATAACGGACCGAATTACGGTTATTCGCTGGCGGTCGACCCGCAGGGCAGAATATACGTCACGGGCGAAACGGGCGCGGATTCTTTTCCGCAGATGAGCTGTTTATACCGCAGATTCATCGCGCAGATTGCCTCTGACGGCACAGCCTTCCGCAACGTCAGCTGCTACGCCTCAGGCTTCGGGAGAAATACGGCGATAACAATCGATTCGAAAGGAAGAATATTCATTACCGGCAGCGCCTCCGACAATTACCCGACGACGGCGGACGCTTACGACCGCACGCCAAACGGCAACACCGACGCGATGTTTACCCGTCTGAAATTCGCCAGCAACGCTCTGGATTCGGATTTCGACGGCGACGGCAGGGCTGACATTTCCGTCTTTCGCCCGTCGGACGGCACCTGGTATCTGCTCGGCAGCCAGAACGGTTTTTCCGCCACTCAATTCGGGCAAGCGGGCGATAAACTCGTGCCCGCCGATTACGACGGCGACGGGAAAACCGACATTGCCGTCTGGGGCGGCGAGCGGGAAAACGCGGCGCCGGCTTTTTACATTCTCAAAAGCTCGGATAATACGCTCAAAATCCAGGCTTTCGGGCAAGCGGGCGACGATCCTGCGCCCGGCGATTACGACGGCGACGGCAAAGCGGACGCAGCGGTTTATCGGGCGGCGTCGGCAAGCGGTCAACAGAGTTATTTTTATTATCTCGGCAGCTTAAACAATCCGTCCGGGCAGTTGAGCGCCGCGGCTTGGGGCGCGGCGGGCGATAAATCCGTCGCCGGCGATTATAACGGCGACGGGAAACTAGATTTTGCGGTCTATCGCGCGTCACAGCAAAAGTGGTATGTGCTGCTCAACGGCGAGGGCGCTAATTTTCTGGAAGCGCCGTTCGGCTTACCGACCGACAAGCTGGTGCCGAAAGATTACGACGGCGACGGCAAAACCGATTTAGCCGTCTTCCGCCCGTCAAACGGAACCTGGTATATCAAACAAAGCACGAACAATCAGGTCGTCGCGCCGCAATGGGGAATCGAAACCGACTCGCCCGTTCCGGCGGATTACGACGGCGACGGTAAAATCGACATCGCCGTCCGGCGCGGCGGGCAGTGGATGATAAAAAGAAGCTCGGACGGCACGGCAAATTTCGGAACGATCTTCGGGCTGGCAACCGACGTGCCTGTTCAATCGGCGTTTGTTCGTTAATCGAAATCAAACAAATTGCCCAAAAAAGATTCTTTCTTTTTGTGCTTTTTATACGGCTGCTGCGCGTAGTTCGAGCCGTGTTCGGAATAACGTTGATGCTCGTCGGAGCGACGGCTGCTTTCGTCGTGGCGGCGATTGTGCTCGTCGTAGCGGTCGCGTTCCGACGACTCAAAGCCCGTTTCGGAGCGCTCGATAATTTTGTCAAGCTCGCCGCGGTCGAGCCAGACGCCGCGACATTTTGGACAATAATCTATCTCGACGCCCTGCCGCTCAGACATTGTTAATTGGACATTACAAACCGGACAATTCATAAAATTGTTTACCTCTTATAAAAAGATATTAATGGAGAGAAATTTGAAAGGCAACAACTATTGAGGCGAGCAGCCCGCCCGCCTCTGAATGAAATGAACGAATGTTTATTTAAAAATTATCCGGCAACGCAGATTTTTTTTGAAATTCGTCCGACGGCTTTCGGGTTTCGCAACAGATGACCGGCGACGTAGCCGAAACGGGTTTCGTATTTTTCGTCAATCTTTTTTCTGGTGTCTTTACTCGTAGAGTCGTTCCTTTTTTTGTAGCGCTATTGTCGATGCAAATTTCCGGCGAAATCAACATAATTAAAAAGCCTGCTCGTTTCAAGCAGGCTTTTCGTCTCTGACTTTCGTCTTTCGTGCGTTTATTTGTCTTTGTTTTTTTCCTTATCGCCGCCGCCGTCGTCGTCCTTGTTCTGTTCCATCTCCGCTTTTTCGTTGATGGAAAACGCGACCAGCTCGCCCTTGTTCAGATTGAAAAGTCTGCCCGAAGCTTCGTCGACTTCGTAATCCGGCGTTTTGTCCTTGAACATAATCTGGCTGGCGCCTTGCCCGGTCATCAGATTGACGCCGACCAGACCGGCGCCTTTGTCCTTGCCGCTTTTCACGTCCGTTAAAACGTAGACGACGTTTCCGACGCGCTTGGTATTGATAAAACGCGTTTCCATAAAGTTTTGATAATTCGTCATCAGATTGATGAAATTATCGTTTTCGCGAAAGGCGGAATTGTAATTGCCGCGCTGCGCGTAAGACGATTCGAAGCCCTGCGAAACCGCCGCCGAGGCAATTGTAATCGCGGTCATCACGATTTGCTGCCAGCCTTCGACGCCCGGCGCGGCGTATTTCGTCGACCAGACTATCTGTTTCGATTTCGGGTCGAAAGCCAGCATATGCTGCCGACCGCGCGCCACGACCGTTCCGTTTTCCTGCCGCAACAGCGCGACGGGTTCGTCGGTCGTGTCGGGACCTTTCGAAAACGCGCCGCCGATGCCGCCGAAACCGATTTTCGCGATTTTTCCGGCAACCGCGCCCGCGCCGAGCTTGAACTTAAATTTCAAAGGGATTTTATAAGATTCCTTGACCTTGCCCGAGCTTGCCAAATCCAAGCCGATAATATTTTTTTCGTCGCCGACGAGCATCACGTTTTCGTCCGGCAGGACGACCATATTCGTGATGGAATTTTTCGCGCCCGTGTAAATCCAGTTGACGCTGCCGCTGGCTTTGTTCAGCGCGACGACGCCAATCGGCGTTTTTTTCTGGTATTCGCGTTTTTTGCCCGAAAAAAACTGCCCGCCCATTCTGCCGAAAAGAACGTCGCCATGAAGCTGCATTTCCGCGATTCCGCCTTCGCCGAAGTCTTTTGTCTGCCACCGAATCGCGCCCGAATTTTTGTCGATCGCGCGAATGACGTTTTTCGCCGAGGTGTAAACCGTGTCGCCGTTGATAATCGCCTGCCCGTTCGTCCGTTTCAGAGAGCCGTCGGTCACGTCATAGACGGTTTTCCAGATTAAATTTCCGGTTTTCAAATCGTAGCGGTGCAGCCCGGCATAAGTCATATACATCGAATCGCCGTCAAAAATCGGCGGATTCTCGCCGCTCAAATCGTATCGCGGCTGGTCTGAGAAACCCGCAAAAGGATTGCCGAACATCGCTTTGGCAAACGCCGCGCCCGAACCCGAACGGCGAAATTTTTCCTTCACGTATAAATCGACCTTTTCGGGATATTCCGTCTGCCACAGAACTTCGCCGGTCGTGATTTTCAGGGCGGCGAGGTCGGGTTTGTCCTTCGTCACGGCGTTGCTTTTCGTCGTCAGCACGACGACCATATCGCGATTTTTCACCGGCGAAACCTGCACCGTGTAGCCGTAAACCTTCTCGGTTTCCCAAAGCGTTTTGCCGGTCAGCTGGTCGAGCGCGTAAATTTTGGTTTTCTTGGCGAGCGAGCCGAAATTATCGGCAATCAGCAAAACGGGCGTGCCCGCAATCTCGTTGTATTCGGTTTCCTGGATGCCTTTCAAATCGTCGCGTTTCCAGACGATTGCGCCGCTGGCGCCGTCAATCATCGCCAAACTCGTCTCGTTGGCGACAATCAAATTTCCCGTCTCCATCATCGCGTACCACTTTGCGCCCTTATACGACCAGATCGGCGTCTCGGCAAAAACCTGAACGGCGACGATAAGCGCCAGCAAAACAACCGGCGAAAACCTTTTGCAGAATCTCATTATTTTTTCTTAAACTCCTTCGATTATTAAAAATTAAAACGCGAATGTTTCCGTCAATAATCGCAGGAAATATCCGGAAAAAAGGTCAAAATTAATTGCAAACCGTAAATGATTGAATTATGCGGAGCGTTTGAGTTTCTTCGGCAAATGCCGACTCGTATTGCGGGCGGTCGGTTAACATCACCGGTTTCTTCGACGCG
>DASVRL010000120.1:0-3174 GCA_036388635.1 Pyrinomonadaceae bacterium | reverse complement strand
GTCGAATCTCGATAAATCGGTCGTTTCATTCGTCGCTAAAATCACGAAAGCGCCGTAATCCTCGACAATCGTGCCGAATTTTTCCAGACCGCGGCGCTCGGCTTCGCTGCGCAGGGTAACGCGCTGCAAAATTTTCGATTTGCTGCGAACGGCGATTGTCGCGGCGTCGGCTTTGGCGAATTTATCAAAAAGATTCGCGCTTCTTTCCTGCGCTTTCTGCGGCACGACTCCGATGCCGAGAAAGACGAAAGTGTAAATCAAAACCGACGCGGCGCAGCGCTGCACGACGCGCAAAAAACAGCTTTTTGCTTTCATTCTTACTAACTCCTGATGTAACTAAAAGGGTCGGGCTTGGTAAACTTCTGACGGTTTGCCTGCGTGATAGCTTATAAATTTATCACAGTGTTTTTTATTTACGAAGATGAGGACGCCAAATTAGAAATTTAATTGATTATTTTAAGAATCGGCTCAGGCAACGAGTTTTCAGCCGCAGAAATTTCTGAAGACAAAAATAAAAAGGCAAAAGCCAAAAGCTAAAAAGCTAAATTAAGATTTAGCTTTTTAGCTTTTTAACTTTTGTCTTTGAAAACCTCTGCGGCTGAAAACTCCTAGCGAACATCGTAGCGCAATCTGCCGAGCAAAAGCGCCGAGGTGTTCTGGCAGCGCTGGCGAAAGCTGACGTCGATATACAAAAGCTCGTTGTTCATCTCGCCGTATTGGATGTTATGAATCGTAAAGCTGGCGTCGCCCGCCGTGCAGCCGCGCCCGTCGCCGCTGAAACTGAGCGACGGATAGGCGTTGCTGTTGCCGCTCTGCTTGTAACCGGCGCCCGGATAAATTCCCGGTTGAAAAACCAGATTGTCCGGAATGCTGAGCGTCAGGTGAAACCATTTGTCATTGCCGTCGACGCCGAGATTTAAATATCTTTTCGAGCCGCCGTTGGCGGTAAATTTGCTTTCGTCCGAGGTAAAAACCCAATCCAAGCCTTTGCCGATGTAATCGCCCTCGGAGCTGTTGAAGACGAGATACGATTTTTCGCGGCGCGGCGCGGGCTGGCGCGCAATTTTCAGCGGGCGCTGGGCGGCGGTCGGGCTGGTCTGCGGCGGGTAATTGGTCGAAACAGTCGTCGGGGTCGTCGGATATTGAGTGTTTGAATTCGTTAATAATTGCGGATTGTTCTGGACGTCTCTGGCTTTTTGAAAAGCGTTGTCCGAGCGCTGTTTGTAATCCGCGATTTTCGACTGCGCGTCGGCGTAATCCGGGCTTGATTCGTGAAGCGCGGCGAGCAGCGTCGAGGCGCGCTTATATTTATTGCCGATTTCTTCCCACTCGAATTTGGTCGTCGCTTTTTTCTCTATTTTGGCGGCTTCGGCAGCTTGCGCCAGAGCTTCCTGATACGCGCCGGAATCCGCCGGAATCGGAAACGGAGTAGCGCCCGTGGTAGCGGCGCTATTATTTGCCGGAGCCGTTTTGCGCGCTTCGGCATCGGCGGTCTTGATGGCGGAAGAAATAAAAACGTAACCGCCGATGAAAAAGAAAACCAGCACCAGCGCGGCGACAAACGCGCCGAGCGCGAGGTCGTTGTTCCAAATCCACTGGAAAAATCCTTTGTTTTCCCGGCTCGCCGCCTCCGCTCTCTGATAATTGTTTTGTCCCTGATATTCGGGCTGATAAACCGGCTGCGGCGAATAGACGAGCGTCGGCGGAAGATTCTGCGGCGGCGCGGGCTGGGTCGGCGCGACGGTCGGCGGAAACTGCTCCGGCGACGGCGCGGGCGCGGGCGGTGTTTGAATGACGACCGGACTTTGAACGATGTTTGGAGTTTGAACGGCGGGCGTCCGGACGGGCTGGAAAACTTTCGGCTGGACAAAGTTTTGTTGCTTTCTGCCGTAGCCGAGGCTCGAAGCAATCGTATTTAATGCGGCAAACGCTTCTTTCGCCGAATGAAAACGCTGGCGGAAATCATAACGGACGAGCTTGTTGATAAAGCTCATCAAATCGGGCTGAAGACTGGCTTTATGCTGCCACAAGAATTCGCCCGTCGTGCGATTCTGCGAAATCTTGAGCGGGTGCAGCATCGTCAGCGCCTCGATGGCGACCAAGCCGACGGCGTAAAGGTCGCTGGCAAAACAGGGTTTTCCCGCCGCCTGCTCGCCCGGCGTGTAACCCGCCGAACCGATGGCGACCGTCGAATGAAAGCTCGCCTTATTGTTAAAAGGATTGACGCTGACCTGTTTGACCGCGCCGAAATCAATCAGGAAAATTTTGCCGTCCGCCGCGCGGCGAATCAGATTCGAAGGCTTTATGTCGCGGTGAATGACGTTCTGCTCGTGGACGAAGGCGAGCGTTTCCAAAATCTGCCGCATCAAATCTATCGCCTGCGGCTCGTTGTATTTTCTGCCCTTCGCGAATTCCTGCGCCAGAGTTTCGCCTTCAATCAATTCCTGCACCAGATAAAACTCGCCCGCTTCTTCAAAATGCGCGAGAATCGTCGGAATCTGCGGGTGATTGCCCAGCCGGTAAAGCACTTCGGCTTCCTGCTCGAACAGGCGGCGCGCGAGTTGGATTGTTTCGGCATCATCGCTTTGCGGCTTTAAATGCTTGACGACGCAGCGCGGTTTGGTCGGCAGATGTAAATCTTCCGCCAGAAAGGTCTGCCCGAAGCCGCCTTCGCCCAAATTTTGCAGAATCCGGTAACGATTGCTGATGGTGACTGGTTGCATAAAGAGTTGGAGTTGCCCGCGGGAAAGAAATGAAAAAATCGCCGCTTTGAGAAAAGCGACGATTTAATTTTAGCAGAATTAATAATATTTTAACAATGTTTTTTATCGCAAAACCAGTTCCCTGTCGCGCAGGTATTTCAGTTTGTCGCGCAGTTCCGCCGCGTGTTCAAACTTCATATCGCGCGCCGCCTGCCGCATTTCCTGTTCCAGACCGGCGATGGTTTCCTTGAGCTGTTTCGGCGAATATTCCTCGAAAGCATCGAGATTCAGCGGAATCTTGAAATAATCGGCTTCGTAGGCGGTCACCAAAGTCGATTCGATGGATTTCACGATGGTTGTCGGCGTGATGCCGTTTTCCTCGTTGTAGATTTCCTGAATCTGGCGGCGGCGCTCGGTTTCTTCAATCGCCCGCCGCATCGAATCGGTGATTTTGTCGGCGTAAAGAATCGCT
>DASVRL010000119.1:0-12671 GCA_036388635.1 Pyrinomonadaceae bacterium | reverse complement strand
GTCTGCCGCGTCCACAGCGACCAGGAAGACGCTCGCGCCCGGCTCACATTCGGCTGGTTCACATTTGTTGCGGCGGGTTGTTGTTCTCTGATCTCAGACGTTGAACTCATCGGGTTTGCCCTCCGTCGGATGTGATTAAGTATTGATAGACGGCGTTCAGATCGTCGTCGACGGGCGCCACCGATTCGATTTGAAGATTTTGCTCGGTGATCACCCGGTTAAGCAGCAGGTAGAAATCATCCGGTCGGCGCGTTTTAACGAACAAGCCCTGACGATCATCGTGGATGCGCGCTTCGACGGTTTGCTCGTGTTCAAACAGGCGCGCGGCTAACACTTGCGGTCGGTCGCAGCGAATCAGAATCTGAATCGGATGTTCTTCGATTTCATCGCGCACGCCATGGACTTCGCCTTCCGCGACGACATAGCCGTTATGAAGCAGCACGACGCTGTCGCTCATCATATCCACTTCGTGCAGAATGTGGCTTGAGATAATAAGATACATTCCCGCATCGGCGAGCTGTCGAAACAATCGTATGATTTCGGCGCGCGCCATCGGGTCAAGCCCGTTCAAAGGTTCGTCCAGGACGAGCACCGAAGGATTGTGCGCGATTGACTGCGCGAGCCGGACGCGCTGCCGCATTCCCTTGCTGAACGCCGAAACTTTGCGGTCTGCCGCCTCCGTCATCGAGACGCGTTCGAGCGCGGCTTGCGTCAATTCGGCGGTTTCCTGTTTCGTGTAACCGTGAACGCGCAAGTAGAATTCGATAAACTCGCGGGCGGTCGCGCCGCGCGGAAACGAGTCGAACTGCGAACAGTAGCCGAGCTTTTGAAAGATGGCTTCCGGTTCGTCGGGCGATGTACCGAGAACGCTGATGCGCCCGCTCGTCGGCTTGAGCAGTCCCGTCATCAAATTCATCAAAGTGGTTTTGCCCGAGCCGTTCGGTCCGACGAGACTCGTAATGCCCGGTGCGATTTGCAAATTGACTCGATTGACGCCGAGAATCTCGCCGTAGAATTTCGATACGTCTTCGAATACGATCATCTTCCCGGAAGACACGGATGCGGCGGGCAAAGTCGATGCCGTCGCTGCTGTCGGAGACGAAAGGCGCGGCGATGGTGATTTCGCCGGTGTCGATGTTGTCGTCGGTGTCATTTAATCACCTCGTAAGCGCGCACCTTGCGCGCGAGCAGCCAAACGCAGACGGCACAGACCAGCGCGATGACCAGCCACGAAGCCCAGAGCGGCGGCTCAAGCAGTGCGATGTCAAAAAACTGTTCATTGTAAATCGGATTGCTGACTTTTCCGCGAATGCTTCCGGTCTGCCGCACGAAAAGTCCGAACAATCCGCGCCAAATGCTGTTCATCGTTGCCCACATACTGATCAAATGTCCGGCACGCGTCAGAAAAAGCTGATTGACGATCTCGCCGAAAGCGCTCGGCACGAAGAACATTCCCAGCAACGCGCCGCTCGCCACCACGCGCCACTTGACGAGCGACGACACGGCGAGCGCCAGTAAAGACAGCAAAATTATCCAGACCATGCATCCTAAAAAGATCGCCCAAGTCATCCACAGATTCGCCAACAGCCACGCCAAACCGGCGAGAGACGCTTGAAAAAAGAAGATCAGCAAGCCGGGAATCCAGGTTACCGACGACAGCAGAAATACAACGACCGTCATCTTGCCGAGCACATATTCGGTGCGCGAAAGCGGGCGGCATAAATAAAGCGGCAAAGCGTTATTCGACAGGTCGCGCGAGATGAGCGGCGGCGCGACGAGCACCGTCAGGATAAATGCAAACCCGCCTTGAACCTCCAGGAAAGTTCGAAAAAACGAAGCGTCGATCGGCAACAGTTCGCGGACGTTTATTTGCAAGAGCGCGAGCGCGTTGACGTTATGATGCAGATAGACGAGAATCGTCGCGATGAGCGGGTAAATAAAGCACAGGATAAAGATCGTCGTAAACAGCTTCGACTTGAAAACTTCGCGCAGGGCGTAGCGCGGTATCACAAAAAAGCGCGACCAGGCAGAATGCGACTCGCCTTCGTACGCCCCATATAAATGTTCATAAACCGCCATCGTTCGCCCTCCCGTTCGCCTGCGCGTTTCCGTTCTCAAACGCGTTCCCGTTATTGACCGGCGCGCTCGTCACATCCGTCATATTTCCGTTCTCCATCGCCTTCAGGAAAATGTCTTCGAGCGAATCGCGCTTGAAATTGAGACGCCTGATCTGCACCCCGTGCGCGAGCGCGACGCGGTACAAATCGCTTATTTCAACCCTCTCCTGCATAATCAATTTTATGCGCCGCTCGCCCGACAGAGCGTATTCGCATCCCAAACCGCTGATCGCTTCGACAAACGCCGCGCGGTCGCCGCCGCGAGTTTCAAGCTCGATAAATTTACGGTTCGCCTTGCGTTCCTCTTCCAGATTACAGTTGGCGACGATGTGCCCGTCCTTCAATACGAGAATCTCGTCGCAGCATTCCTCCACGTCGCGCAAGAGATGAGACGACAAGAGTATACGCGCGCGCCCGCCGTCGCGAATCTGGCGAATAAGCGAGATCATACGGCTGCGCGTCGGCGGATCGAGACCGTTCGTCGGTTCATCCAGGATGATTAGTTTGGGTCCGTGAACTATCGCCTGCGCGAGTTTGGCAAGCTGCTTCATACCGAGCGAGTAGCTATCGACGGGACGGTAACGCGCTTCTCCCAAGCCGACGTAAAAGAGAGCTTCGTGCGCGCGTTCGAGCGCGTGACCGGCGGGAATGCCGGAAAGCTCAGCCATCAGACGCACAAAGTGGACGCACGACATTTTGGCGATAAACGAATCGCTCTCCGGCATATAACCGACCATTGCCCGCACCTGCTTGGCGTCCGTCGTAATGTCCTGCCCGAAGATGCGCGCCGTGCCGGAAGTCGGCGGGTGAAAGCCGAGCAGCGTGTGGATGAGCGAAGTTTTGCCGGCGCCGTTTGGTCCGAGCAAGCCGATGGCGCGCCCGCTGAGCGCGCCGTTGAGAGATTTCAGAATCGGACGTTTTCCAAACGTCACGCTCAGTTGTTCAAGTTCGATGACATTTGTCATGCTGCTATCACCATACGATTATCAGTTTTGGTAAATACGCTTTATCATAACGGTTGTGCCGTCCGTTATGTTCAAAGAATTTATAATCTTTCACGCCTTTGGCGGACAAACTCGACGATTTCTTTGGTTGAAACGCCTGAATCAATGCCTGCTGCGTCAAAGGCAGAGCGTTCGGGTTTTTCCGGCTTAAGAACAAATACCTGCCCGTCAGTTGGTCTCATCCGAATTTCGCCTTTTTTACGCGCTCGTTCAAGCAAAGCCGGTAAATTTTCCTGTGTTTCCAGGTGTGTTTGCATTTGTTAGTTTGCCTCCCAAACTTCTATGCCCGTCATAGTTCGGGTTGATGGACTAACCGGGACTTGCTCCATTGCAGGCTCCACAGTGCGTGCGCCGAGAGAATGACGGAGAAGAGCGCGGTAACGCCGAGCGCGATAAGCGTCCAGACGAAGAAGAAGGCTCCGCCGGAATTGGCGATGTCGCCGCCGACAAGTCCCGACCCCGTCATGTGGAGCACCGGAATGCCCGACCCGAGGAGCGACAAGACGAGAATGATGACGTACCCCGCTCTCCGTTCGGCGAACGCCAACGTTGTCCCGTACAGCCAGACGGCTAGAAAGACCACCGGAACGAGGTTCGAGAGTCCTCCCGGCGCCATCCCGCGGACGACATCGTCGGCGTGGTGTAATGAAAAGAAGAGAATCGAGAACAGAGATGCGATGGTTAACATAACGTTGTGTTTCATTTGATATTCTCCTTGATAGATTCGGGTTTGCCAAATATATAATTCTCTTTGGCAAACGCGCTCCACACAACACGGGCGAACACCGACGGACTCTTTCGAGCATCCGTCGGTGTTCGTGCTAACTCGCGTGGCTTCTATTCACTATTTCTTCTGTACGTTCTTATCGCCCATTGCGTTCATTAAAATATGCTGCATCTCGAATGAATGCGGAAGACCGATCAGACTCGCCGGACTTAAGCCGAACGCGCCGCCCTCGGTGTTTGCCGCGAGCGTAATGCGGTCGCCCTGCGCGTAAGCATAAGCCAGAGTCGGAGGCGCATTCGCGTCAATCGAGCCGAGCATCTGGCGCTGTTCTTCCGTCAACTCCGCAGCACCGCCCGCATTCTTCATTCTTTCCGCGAGCGGTTTCATAAGCGGCGCGAGATCGTGATAAAGAAGCGCGGAGAAATTCGTGTTGCCGTCCTGCGGCAGCGCGTTCATAAATCTCGACGAACGAGCCAGCGTCTGACCTGCGTCGCGATTCGCGATGGACTGTTCGAGCAGCGCGCGGCTCGGCGCGGCGACGAGATAACCGTTCGCATAAGTATAATGCACTTCAAGTCCGGCGTCGGCGGATTTTATCGAGTAAAAGGTGCGGTTGCCCGATGTCGCGCCGTCCAGGCTCAGTTTGCCTTTGCCGTGCAGCACTGAAAACTGGTTCAACTTTTCGATTGCGCGCTCGAAAGTTCCCTGCAATTTCGCCTGGTCATAAACTTCTAGGACGACTTTCCACGAAGGCGTCGGGAAGATCGGACCGTCGATGGCGAAGGCGAACTCACCGCCGAGCGTCGCGGCAAAATCGTTGCGGATACTGAAACCCTGCTGCTTTTCGATGTCCTGCATGCTGCGTCTGAGGTCAGGATCGACCGTCTCTAAAAATCCGAGCAGATCGTCGACCAGCAGCGCCGGTTCTTTAACCACGAACGCGGTCGCGACGTTCGCATTCGGCGAGATGAAGTCCAGCGCGCCCATCGAACCCGGCGCGGCGAGCCACGACGCGATGCCGCGATTCGATTCGCTGAAAGTCAGGGCGGCGCGGCTCAAAGTTTTGCCGTTTACTTGCTTCTGTTCGACGACGAAGTGGCGTAAATTCATAACACCAAGCTGTTTGAAACCTTCGAGCTGACGAGCCTCCTCCGGCTTATTATCTTTACCGACGACTGCTTGCGCGATAATCTTTTCGAGGTCGGCGGCGACCAGGAGTCCCGCGCCGTCTCTGTAAACGTCGTTGATGCGCTGATGGAACGGCGAACCGGCGAAGCGATTCGCGCCCGGCGCTTTCAGTGTCGTCGCCAGACCGCGCAGACGTTCGATCTGCGGTGACGCCGCAAAGATGTCGTTGTGAATCCAGACGAACAGCTCGGATTTAGCCGCCGCGTTTTTCGCCGGCGCAGTTTTCGATTTCGTGCCGCCTTTTACAGCGGTTGTCGGCGTCGAAGGACTCGCGACTGTCGCCGTCATCGGATCGTCAATGATGCGAACGTTCGGCGCGTTCTCGGATTCGTTCGCAAAGCGAGCGAGTTGCCCGTCGAGATACGTGCGGAAGCTCGCCGCATCTTTTACTTCGCCCAATACGAGCACGCCGTTCGGCTCGCCTTTGGCATCCATCTCCGCGCTGACGACGATTTCTTCACCCAGATGAGAACCGAATTCGCGCACGCGCGCCAGCGTCTGTTCGTTGATCCCGAAGCCGTCGCCGCGGTTGCCTTTCCACCATTCGGCGAGCGCCGGATTCTGGCTGATGCGCTCCTGCATAACGCGCTGCGATTCGGCAAGCGTTTCGCTCAAATTCGGCAGCGCCGCGTAGAATACCGTGTTTTCAGGCACTAGATCGACGAACCTGGAAGAATGGCGCACGCCGGGAAGCGCGACGCGTTGATTAATGTCGCGACGCAGTTTCGTCAACTCTGAAACGAGATTCGCATAGCGTGCGGCGTTGCGGCTCCAGGCGACGTTCTCCTGCACCGGAGTTTTGTCCAAACTACGGCTGGTCGTCGTCTGATCGCCGGGAAGCAGGGTTTCGTCTTTGCCCGCGTGATTGACCTGGACTTCGCCTTCGACCACTGAAACGCGCGAACCTTTAGTGCCGCTTTCGACCGCGAAAATCGTGCCCTTGACGGAGACTAGCGAGTCGGGCGTCTGAACGTACAGGCGACCGTTATGCTGTTTCGCGGCTTCGACGATGACATCGCCGCGTTCGAGCCGGACGGTGACGCCGCGCCTGTTTTCGCTCACTGAAAACTCGGAGCGTTCGCGCATCTCGACCGTCGAACCGTCGGCGAGTCGCAGCACCGCCGTCGAGTCTTTCGCCGTCCGCACGCGTTCGCCTTTCTGAAGCTGCTCGCCCGCCGCCAGCTGGCGACTCTGCGCGTCGGAAACCACATAGACCGCGCCGTTTGCATTCTCGACCGTTGCCGCCAGTGTGCGCCCGGACCAGTCCAGACGCTCGGACACGAACAATCCCGCCAGTCCGAAACAGATGACCAGCGCGGCGGCGACGCTCCAGCGCGCCACGTTGGTCTTGCTCAATCCGTTCGTAAAACTCCATCCGTTCGTATTTGCGCGTTGCTGCGGCAGCGCGCCGCGCCGCGCGGGTTGACGAACGTAAACCGCCGCCGCGGGATTTGCTGTCGCGCCGGCGCGTTGGGCTTTCAGCGCCCGGCGGCACGGAATGCATTCGTTCGTATGGTCTTTGAAGAGCAGCGTACGAGCCGTCGAGAGTTTCCCGTCGAGGTACGCCGGAATGAGCGATTGAAAATCCGCGCATCCGCTGATTTGTTCGGCAGTATTGTTAGTATTATTCATTGTATTTAAATTTCCTAAATTTGATGTTGCGGACGACGAATTTTCCGCCGCGGCGGACGCGCTCGCCGAAGCGAGATTTTCGTCCGCCATTTGCTGACTGACTCGCGCCCACACGCGCGTCGCCGATTGATTGATGATTGATTCGCTGATTTGCTCATCGCGTATGCCGCGCGCGGCGTCCTCTATCATTGCGTCCAACTCTTGTTTGTTATGCTTCATGATGTTTCTCCAAATAGGTGCCGATTTCTTTGCGCAAACGTGTTCTGGCGCGGTGCAGCGTGACCGCGACGACCATTTGTGATGTGCCTAAAACCTGTGCGATGCGTTTATTGTCGTAGCCTTCAAAATAACGGAGCGCAAACGCGGTCGCAGCGTGCCCTTCGAGCTTCGCGACCGCCTGGCGGATAAGCTCGCGCAGTTCCGCATCTGCAAAATCGTCTGCGGGACTCGGAGCCGAGTGCTTCGAGCTTTGATTAAAATCCAAGACATCCAAAGCGACGAAATTGGCGCGCGTGCGCCTCCTGATCACGTCGAGCGAGGCGTTGACCGCCGCCCGGTGCAGGTAGCCTTCCGGGTTCGGCGAAAGATCGCGCCGCGAACGGTTCGGAGTGAGCCGCAGGAAAATAGTCTGCAATACGTCCTCGGCGTCGCTCTGGCTGCCCGTAATACGGTAGGCGATGCGGAAAATCGCTTTATGATGGTCTTGGAAAAGACCCGCGAGTTCTTCAAGCTCCGCGTTTTCCGCGACTGCTTCGTGCGGCGTCGCGCTTTCTGCGGAGTCTTTTAAATCGCTTGTAAATAGCATATTGGCGGCGGCGGTATTCACGTTAGTCTCCTTTGAATCGTCATCCATAAATATAAACGTGCGCGGCGGCGGATTATTAACAACGCGAGAGAGATAAATTTTCACATCGCTTAAAATATTTTAATTTCAGAACGCACGCTACTGCTGCTGTCGCTTAAAAGCGATTCCTTTAACGTCCCGTTCATCGGCTGCCGAATTGAACACAAATCCCGCGATTTTTCCTTTATCGTCGCGCGTAAAAGAAACATTAACCGCGCCGCCCTGAATGGTAAAAAAATCGGCGTATGCAGCGGTGAGCGGAGTTTCGAGATTTTCGCCGATCTGCAGGATGAGATTATTGCCTTTTAGCGAAAATTTGTAATCCGCGTCAAACTCGTCGCTGTAATAAGTCCCCGCGTATTCGGACAATTGCTGCGGCGAATCGAACGGCGGTTTGACGGGGATGAAAATGTCCGGCTTTCCGCTTTTGTTCGGCGCTCTTATTTCAGAAACTTTACCGGACTGGTCAAAGACCGGATTTAGTTCCGCCATTCCGTTGCTCTCGACGACCAGCAAGCGGTTTTCGGAAACGGGCGTCACC
The DNA here is from genome assembly GCA_036388635.1 of Pyrinomonadaceae bacterium. Lineage (GTDB taxonomy): Bacteria > Acidobacteriota > Blastocatellia > Pyrinomonadales > Pyrinomonadaceae > JALZHR01. The sequence continues at coordinate 4,618 of DASVRL010000119.1, read as the reverse complement.
GGCACATCGTTTTTGAAGATGCCGCTGTTAATTAATTTTCCGTCCTTTAAGCTCAGCTTGAAGACCTTGCCGCTCTCCGGATGTGCATAAATGCCTACATAACGAAGCGCTTCCTTTTCAGACAGAGCGATTGCCGGAGGTAAAGTTTCCGCCGCTCTTTTCTGGCTCGGCACAGCGGGTTTCAATTGTCCTTCCAGATAGATATCGGCGAGCTTCTCCGCAATAGCGCTCGGAAAAATCGCCATATTGTTGCACAAAGCGATGACCGTGAATTTTTGTTCGGGAAATGAGACGAGCTGCGCCCGGTAGCCGGTCATATTGCCGCTGTGCTTAATCACCGGCAGCCCCTTATATTCGTTATGGAACAACCCGAAGCCGTAATTTATTTTCTCGCCGCTGTTCAAGGTTCCCGGCGTCGTCATCATCAAGAGCAACTCTTTGTTTCCGATTTTCGGCTCGTAAAAATTCTGCTCCCACAAATACAAGTCTTCGACGGTCGTTAAAACTCCGCCGCCGCCGACCAGATCGAACAATGAAGAACGCGCGCGGATGCTTTTATCCGGATTGACGCGATAACCGGCAGCCCGGTTTTTGACGACCTCGAAGCGGTTATCGAAAAACATAGTATTTTTCATCCCCAGCGGCTTGAAAATGTTTTCCTCGGCAAATGCCCGCAAAGATTTCCCGCTCGCGCGCCCGACGATTATCCCGAGCAAATGATAATTGGAATTACTATACTGGTATTTCGAGCCCGGTTTGAAACTGAGATTCTTTTGACGCGCCAGCATATTTAATATGGTTTTATCATTGAGGGCGTTATCTGTATCGCGCCCGCCGAAAAAGATTAGCGCCTGATATTCACGGATTCCGCTGGTGTGATGAATCAAATGCCGGATCGTCACCGTTTCATCGTATTTCGGAATTTCCGGCACGTGCTTGCGAATGTCGTCGTCGAGCGACAATTTCCCCTGCTGCGCCAAAAGCGCGATGCTCATCGCCGTAAAGGGTTTTGAAGCCGAAGCGAGATTAAACAGCGTCGAAGTGGTGTTCGGAACGTCGTAATCGAGATTCGCCATTCCGAAGGCGCGTTTGTAAACAAGCCTGCCGTCCTTAACCGCTCCGACGCCGCATCCCGGCATATCGTTTTTGTCCCATTGAGCGAGAAACGCATCCGCTTTCTTTGCCGCTTCGTCATCAGAAAGAGGCTGAGTTTTAGCGGTCATATTCTGCTGTCCCAAAATGTCGGCGGCGGTGAAACCCACCATCAACAAAAACGCGGCGATAATTTTTCGTATAAATAAATCCTGGTTTTTCATTTTCTTGTTTCTCGTGTAAAAACGCGGAAGCGGACGGACTCTGTCTGCCGTCGCCCTGCGAAGAAGATTTTGAACCGATATCTACAAATATAACGAGCACGGCGGCGGATTATTAACAACGCGAGAGAAATAAATTTTCGCATCGCTTATAAATATTCTAATTTCAGAGTGCATTCAATCCGATACTCAAGCCCACGCGACGGGCTCGACAGTTTACCGAATTAAAGAAAAAACTTAAAAAATTAAAGCAAAAACCTTAGAAAACAAAAAAAATCCTGCTTCCGCCGCTCTCTATTCAGAAAGCGGTAGTTGAGAAAATCGAAGGCTTGCAGCGCATCATTAATGGAGCGCTGCAATTCACTCTCAAAATCCGGACATTCGCCGCCGCGGCGCCCGGCAAAACGGATGAGCGCTACTTCGCACCTTTTTTGGGCACTGAAACGGTATTTACATCGACAGTTATTTCCTTCAGTCGCTTGGCAACCTCCGGCGTCATCGATTCTTGATAACGTCCGCCTAAGTGTTTGGCAAAAAATCTTTCTGCCGCTGCCAGCATTGCCATGCTATTGACGGGGCGCTGAAAGCCGTGACCTTCGTCAGGCGCAACGATGTATTCGACCGGCAGATTTTTATCGCGCATAGCGACGACGATTTGATCGCCCTCGATTTTGTTCACACGCGGGTCGTTTGCGCCGTGAACAATCATTAAAGGCGTTTTAATGCGCTCGACAAAGTTAAGCGGGGATTGCCGTTCAAGCTGCGCCCGACCGGCGGCGGTGCTTAAATCGCCGACGCGTACCTGATCAATGATGCGTAACGACTCCCAATAAGGAGGAATTATTTCAAGCGTGGTGATCAGATTCGACGGGGCGACAATTGCCACCGCCGCACGGTAAAAATCAGGTGTGAAGGCGACGCCCGCCAGGGCGGCGTAACCTCCGTAGCTGCCGCCGATGATTCCGACGCGCTTTTCATCGACGATGCCCTGCGCGATGAGGTGTTTTGCGCCCCAGGTCAAATCGTCCTGCATTTTTTCGCCCCACTGCAAATTTCCGGCATCGACAAATTGTTTGCCGTAGCCGGTCGAACCGCGAAAATTCGGCTGCAGAACCGCATAGCCGCGATTCGCCCAGAACTGCGCGTAAGAGTTGTAACTCCAGCCGTTGCGTGATTGCGGTCCGCCGTGCGGATTCACAATCAGCGGCAGATTTTTCGCCGGGACGCCTTTCGGCAGCGTCAAATATGCCGGAATTTCAAGACCGTCCGAAGACTTATAACGAATTGTTTGCATTTCCGCCAGGTGCTCGCGCGGCAGACGTTCGCGAGTGCGGTATTGCCGCGTTAGCTTTTGGCTGCGCCGGTCAAATAGGTAAACCTCGCCGGGTTCGATGTCTGAATAAACCAGGGTCAGCCACAATTGCTCGTCCTTGGTGCCGGACAGGAAATCGATGATTTTACCGGCGAACTTATTTTGCAGAAATTTGTAATCAGCGGCAAATTTCGGGTCTTTGTAATCAAAACGCAATTTGTCGTCTTCGTAAGACGTCCAGATTATTTCGCCCGTCAGATTTGAGAAAGTCGCTCCGCTGAAGTCAACCCGGCGGCGCGGGTCGCTTTCTACCGTTTCAACTTCGCCGGTTTCGACATCGAGCAGCACGAGTTTCGACAAGTTAGTGTCCGCGCCCTTGCTGGTGATCATATAAACGCGGCGATTGTCTTTGTGGAAACGAATGGGCGCGCATTCTTCAAACACGCTGCACGAATAAATCCGGGTTGATTTGTCGCCGGCGTCGAGGCGCAAAATCTCGGTGTCGCCCTTGGTCGTCGAACGCCTCGCCAAGCGCAGCTTGTCGGTATTGTCAAACTGCCAGCCGACGAAACGGTCGGTGTTTTGCCGCAGCAACGTGCGCTCGCCGGTGGAAATTTTTATCTTGTAGAGATCGTGCCATTTCGGGTCGCGGTCATTGAGCCCGACGTAAATGGCGTCCGGTTCGTGAAGCGGCAGCCGGTAGATGCTCGTCTGCACTTTGCCGGCATTCGTCAGATTGCGCGCAATCGGCACTTCGGCACCGGTCTCCGGTTTTGAATCGACGGCGACGGCGTACACGTTGAAATTCTCGTCGCCGCCATTGTCCTTATTAAACAGGATAAATCGCGAATCGCGGCTCCAGAAAAAACTCGAAATCGGACGCGCCGATTCGTTCGTCAAAACGCGGGCTCGGTCAAACGGCTCGGCGGCGCGCTTCAGCCAGATATTCATCGTGCCTTTGTACGGCTTGCGAAAGGCGATGAATTTGCCGTCCGGAGAAATTCGCGCCCCGCTGATTTCGGGATTTCCAAAAAAGATTTCCCGGTCAATAATGGGCGGCAAATTATTTTGCGCCGTAACCGGACGGCTGACGCCGGAAAATGTGAAACACAAGAGGAGCGTTAAAACGGAAATATAAATTTGCTTGAACATAAAGAACCTCATCATAGCTGCTTTTTTCCTTTGTTTTTAATTTATTTTTTATGCGGGCAGTATCCATTCGCGGGCAATTAAAGCCGCGCCGCCGTCATCATCGGGCGGATTAATTCGACAATACGAAGGGATATTTGAACCGTGAGCGATGCGCCGGGAATCTTCCCGTTTATGACGAATAATGATTGCGTTTGCGAAAGCAAAAAAGAGTAAAAAGTAAAGAAAGAAACGTATTGATTTGAACATAGATGCACCTTACCGGCGCAACCTGCATTTTCACCGTGGCACTTGGTGTCGCAATCGTTACGCAATCAGTATGACAAGGTGCCTCTTGCTAAAACTTAATGATTACTTTAAATAATCTGTTTATTTTGTCAATCTAAACAGACGGATAAATGAAGTATAAAAAACTAATTTGAACCTGCCAAAGATTTACCGGCACAGCAAAAGCGGAGTTAAAAAGTGGTTATTACTTTTGATTATTTAATAAAAGGTAATCGCCATTTCTTCAGCTCCTTTGAACCGTTCTCAAACGCTAATCTATGAAACGATTTCAAAGCTATGCGCACAAAAAATTATGCAAATTAATGAATCATCAGCAATATCCGTCGCCGGAAGCGGGACAACGCCGAAAGAAAAATGTTGACAAAGTTCAAGTGGGATTCATACTCTTAGTTAATTCGCAGTTTAATCTCTCTTCTGAAAACGCCGATAATTCTTTGAGGAAAGTCTTATGAAAAAATTGTCTTCCATCTTTCGCCGCCGCTTTATTAAATTTTTCGCCACCAGCTTTTCGTGTATTTTAGCGCTGATTATGCTTTCCGGTTTTCTTCAGGAAACC
>DASVRL010000118.1:0-9092 GCA_036388635.1 Pyrinomonadaceae bacterium | reverse complement strand
TTTCTTTAGACAAAACCGAAAAATTTATGACTCCAAATTCAAACCCCAAAATAGACTTGATTCGCGGTCTCGGGCTGGTGGCGGCGATTTCGATTATTTTAGGAAACGTCATCGGCACGGGCGTGTTTCTGAAAGCGCGCGTGATGACCTGCAACGTCGGCGACCCGACGTGGGTGATTATCGCGTGGGTCGCCGCCGGCATTTTATCGCTGGCGGGCGCTTTGACTTACGCCGAGCTTTCGGCAATGAAGCCGCAAGCCGGCGGCGAATACGTTTTTTTGCGCGACGCTTACGGGCGCGTGTGGAGCTTTCTTTACGGCTGGATGCTGATTTTTGTCGGCAAGACGGGCGCGCAGGCTTCGGTCGCCGTCGCGTTTGCAATTTTTTTGAACGATTTATTAGGCGGAACGCTCAAGCAAACCTTGTTTCAAACGCAGATTTTCGGTTATCCGTATGAATTGACGTCGCTGCAAATCATTGCGGTCGTGCTGATTGTTCTTATCACGACGATAAACTGCGCCTCGGTCGTCGTCAGCGGACAATTGGCGACGATGCTGACTTTCGTTAAAATATTTCTGATTTTGCTGGTCGGTTTCGGCGCTTTTTTCCTGGCGACGGGAGATTTTTCGCATTTTTCGCAGATTGCCGAGGGCGGCACGTGCGAAGGCGTGAATGAAACGGTGAGATACGGCGCTGCCGGTTACGGTTTTGCCGCCGGCTTCGGCGCGGCGATGCTCGGCGCGCTCTGGGGCTATGACGGCTGGAATAATCTGACTCTAGTGGCGGGCGAAGTGCAGAATCCGCAGCGCAACATTCCGATTGCGCTTATCGGCGGAACGGTTCTGATTATCTTTTTGTATGTTTTCGCCAACATCGCGTATTTTTACGTTTTGACTCCGATGGAAATCGCCAGTGTTCCGAGCAGCTCGTCGGTGGCGAAAGAAGTGGCGATCAGATTTTTAGGCTCCGGCGCGCTGATGATTATGACCATCGGTTTGATGCTATCATCGATCGGAACGCTTCACACTTCGATTCTGACCGGCGCGCGCGTGCCCTACGCGATGGGACAGGACGGCGTGTTTTTCAAAAAATTCGGCGAGCTTTCCGCCGGAACGCGTGTGCCGATTATCGCTTTAGTCGTGCAGGGACTGTGGGCTTGTATCCTGTGTCTTTCGGGTTCTTTCGATACTCTGACCGATTATGTTGTTTTCGGTTCGTGGATTTTCTATGCGCTGGCGACGGCTTCGGTGTTTGTTTTTCGCCGGACGATGCCCGACGCCGAAAGACCTTATAAGGCGTTCGGCTATCCGATTGTGCCGTTTTTGTTTTTGCTGGCGGCGGGCTGGCTGCTTATAAACACGATGATCAGCACGCCGGTGCAGGCTTTTACGGGAATTATCTTAATTTTGCTCGGATTACCCGTTTATTACTTATTGACGAAAGGTAATTCACAAAAAAGAGAAAACATCGAAGAGTAAGCAGTTATGTTAAAAGACCGTAGAAGCGGGCGCGAGCGCCGGGCAATCCAGCGCTACAACGCGCATATAGACATTGAATGGGAAGGTTTGGTCGGCAGAAAACCGGGAACGATTAGCGATATGAGCGTCGTCGGCTGCTTCGTTTTGTGCTCGGGCGAAGTCGAAGACGGCGAAAACGTGAAAATCTTTTTTCCTCTGACCGACGGACGCAAAATCCAGCTTTGGGGCGAAGTCACCAATCACGTCTTCGAAATCGGCTTCGCCATTCGTTTTATCGAGCTTTCCGAAGCGCAGAAAGATTTTCTCGAAGTGTTTGTCGAGACTTTAAGGGAAGATTAATAATAGTTAGCCGCGCAAAGGTCGCGAAAGAGACGAAAATAAATCGAAAAATTTCGTGACTTTGCGCGCTCTTTGCGCGGCTGTTTCTTTTTCGCAGTCAATCTTCCTGCAATTTTCTCAAGGCGTCTTGAGCCACCTCGCGGTCGTCGAAATGGAATTTGTCGCCTCCGATGATTTGGTAGGTTTCGTGACCTTTGCCGGCGATAATGACGATGTCGTTTGCCTTTGCCTTGTGAATCGCGAGGTGAATCGCGTCGCGGCGGTCGGAGATTTTCAGAAAAGGCGAGCCGGTTTTCTCGACGCCTTTTACGATTTCCGAGATGATTTTCAGAGGGTCTTCGGTGCGCGGATTGTCCGAGGTGATAATAACCAAATCGCTATGTCGCCCGGCGACTTCGCCCATCGGCACGCGTTTTGTTTTATCGCGGTCGCCGCCGCAGCCGAAAACCGTGATAATGCGCCCGTCGGTCAAATCGCGCGCCGTTTTCAGAGTATTCAAAAGCGCGTCGTCCGTGTGCGCGTAATCGACGACGACCGCAAAATTTCCGTCGTGCGCGACGCGCTCAAAACGTCCGGGCGCGCCGACGCAAGCTTTGATTCCTTCGACGATTTTGTCCAAATCGTAACCGAGTTCGAGCGCGGCTGCCGTTGCGGAAAGAATATTGTAAACGTGCGGCTTGCCGACCAGCGGCGACGTGACGCGGCGCTCGCCGTGCGGCGTTTTTAATAAAAACGAAGTTCCTTTGATCAGCGAAACTTCCACGTTTTCCGCCGTCAAATCCGCCGGATTATCCTGCGCGAATGTGACGACGCGCTGATTTTCGACTTTCAGCTCGATGGCTAATTTCCTGCCCCAGTGGTCGTCGATATTTATCGCGCTCGACGCGGGTTTTTCGCCGAGGCGACCGTCAAATAATTTCTTTTTCGCGTCGAAATAATTTTCCATCGTGCCGTGATAATCGAGATGGTCGCGCGTCAGATTGGTAAAAATCGCCACTCGAAATCGCAGCGCGTCGCAGCGATGCAGGTCAATCGCCTGCGAAGAAGTTTCCATCGTCGCCATTCGGCAGCCTTTTTCCAGCGCCTCGCGCAAAAATCTTTGCGTGTCCGAAGCTTCGGGCGTCGTTCTGACGGCTGGCTCGGACTCGTCGCCGATGCGATATTCGACCGTCGTCAGCATCGCGGCTTTTTCGCCGTTGGCTTCGGCTAAAGCGAAAGTCAGATAAGTCGTCGTCGTTTTTCCGTTCGTCCCGGTGATGCCGACCAGCTTCAGATGATGCGAAGGATTTCCGTTTATCGCGTCGGCGGCTTCCGCCAGAGCGACGCGCGCGTCTTTTACCTGAAGCCACGCGCCCTGAAAACTTTCCGGTTTTTCAAATTCGGAAATGATGCCCGCCGCGCCGCGCCGCATGACATCGTCGATAAAACGATGCCCGTCCATCGAAAGCCCGCGCACGGCGACGAAAAGCGAACCGGCGCGCGCCTGACGCGAATCGTGCGTCACGTCCGAAACTTTTGCTTCGGCGTTTCCGTAAAATTTTGCATCTAATCTTTCGGCGACCGTGCCGAGGGTTACATTCGGATTCGTCAAGAAAATTTCCCCTGTAGATAAAAAATCGTAGTTGGTTGGATTATACGACAGACGGGAAAAATGCACGAAACGCGTCTTGTAAAGATTTTGAAAAACGCTAAAATAAAAGGGAAAGGTTTTCTAAAAAATGAACTGGTTAAAATTTATTCTCATCGTTCTCGGTTTGTTTGTCGGCGCGTGGGTGATTTTCGCCCTTATCGGAGTCGTTTACACGGTCTTGTGGTATGCGTTTATTTTAGGCGCCGTCGGCATCGCGGGCTACATCGGCTATCAATTATTCAAACCCGACGAAAAGCCGAAGCTCAAAGGTCAGGACGCCGCCACCACCACCGCGCAAATCGAATTTGATAACGCCGGAAGCGACCGCACGCTGGAAGAATACCGGCGCAAATATTTGAATAAATAATTACCGATTGTAAAAAATGAGCTTTGATTTTTAATCTTTGCCGGTCGAATGCCGGCAAAGATTATTTCTTTGTTCGGTTGAATTGCGTCAAAAAACTCTCAAGCCTCTCTTAAAAATTTCTTATAAATCTTTTAATAATTCGTGTGGTTATCCACAGTTGCCGGTCGTGTCGTTCAACGTATTAAAGCGCCATTCGATAGTTGTATCGTCGATGTGTCTTTGAGGAGGCAGAAGATGATAAACGGAGAAAAAAATAATTATTTGTTTAACGCCGGACTGGCTCTGGCAATCGCTTTAGTGGTGTCAGCCACTGTCTTGGGGTGGTTTTATAAAAGTAAAAAAGACAGCGGCGACGCGGTCACGGTGACGGGTTCGGCGCGCAAGCGCATCAAGTCGGATTTGGTCGTCTGGAGCGCGGGCGTATCGTATCAAGCGCCGAAATTAGCCGACGCTTACAGCCGGCTTTCGGAAAATGTGCCGCGTATCAAGCAGTATCTAATCGGCAAAGGCATCAACGAAAATCAGATAACGATTTCTTCCATCGCGTCGACGACCCTGCGCGGGCGCGACGATAACGGAAATGAAACGTCGGAGATTACCGGCTATTCTCTGCGGCAGGAAGTCGAGGTCAGGTCAAATGACGTTGAACGCATCGCGCAGATTGCCCGCGAGGCGACCGAACTGATTAATCAGGGCATTCTGCTCGAATCCGCGCCGCCGAAATATTACTACACGCAGCTCGGCAATCTGAAGATTGAAATGCTCGGCGAAGCGGCGCGAGATGCGAAAACACGCGCCGAACAGATTGCCGCCAGTACGGGAAATTCAATCGGCACGGTGCGCTCGGCGCGGATGGGCGTGATACAAATCACGGCGGCGGATTCGACCGAAGTTTCCGATTCCGGCATCAGCGATACGTCTTCGATAGATAAGGATATGACGGCGGTCGTCAATATCAGTTTCGCCGTCGAATAAAAATAATCGGGAGAAGCGTTATGAAAATAAAAAATATTTTGTTTCGTCTCGCCGCCGTTTTGACGGCGTTTATGCTCGGCGTCGGCTTTTTTAACGCCGCGCAATACGGGCAAATGTTTTTCACGACGCGGGAAGCGACGGCAATTAAACAGGAAGCTTTGTCCGTGCCGCCGCGCCCTGTGCCGACCGTCATTTTTGCCGCGCCCGAAACTGCCGCCTATTCCGAAGAAGAGACGGAAACGGAATTTGACGCCGGAGACATGTATTACATCATTGGAAATTTATCGAAGCAATTTAAGGATTTCGATAATCTGGTCGTGACGACCAGAGATTACAGAAATTCTTCCGAGAAAAATGATTTTCGGGGAGACCCGATTCCGCCGAAAGGTTATGTGTTGACGAAAGAGGTAAAAAAAATAAAGTTTGCGCGAATAAATATCGCTAACCGGCAAATTTCATTCGAAACCGAAGCGATTGCGGGAATCAGCTATCGCTTCGTCGGAAAATTTATAGATAAACATCCGATTATCGGCGTTTATACGTCTTATCCCGTGCTTAAAGGTCAGCTTGTAAAAATGCGCGACGGAAAAATGATTGCCGTAAGCGCGGTCAAATTGGGCAGAGTCGGCGGATGCTGAATAAATTACGGAATTACGAGTTATGAATGAAAGAAGTATTCTTCCAATTCATAACTCGTAATTCCGTAATTCGTAATTGTCTTATTTGCTCATTCCCAGATTTTTCATCAAAAAGCCGTAAATGTCAGCTTGTTCTTCGATGATTTTCGCGGTCGGTTTGCCGGCGCCGTGTCCGGCTTTGGTTTCGATGCGAATCAGGACGGGCGCGTCGCCGCTTTGCATTTCCTGCAAGGTCGCCGCGTATTTAAAGCTGTGCGCGGGAACGACGCGGTCGTCGTGGTCGGCGGTCGTCACCAGAACCGCCGGATATTTCGTGCCTTTACGGATGTTGTGAATCGGCGAGTAGGCGTAAATCGCTTTGAATTCTTCCGCGTTGTCAGCCGAGCCGTAGTCGGAAATCCACGCGCGCCCGATGGTGAATTTATGAAAGCGGAGCATATCCATCACGCCGACCGCTGGCAGCGCCGCGCCGAATAAATCCGGTCGCTGATTGAGCGTCGCGCCGACGAGCAAGCCGCCGTTTGAGCCGCCGGAAATGGCGAGACGCGCGGGCTGCGTGTATTTGTTGGCAATCAGCCATTCCGCCGCGCCGATAAAATCGTCAAAGACGTTCTGTTTTTGCAGCTTTGTGCCGGCGGCGTGCCATTCCTCGCCGTATTCGCCGCCGCCGCGCAAATTCGGCATCGCGAAAACTCCGCCGTGTTCCATCCAGACCAGCCGCGAAACCGAAAAGCCCGGCGTCATCGAAACGTTAAAACCGCCGTAAGCGTAAAGCAGCGTCGGGTTTGTGCCGTCCAATTTCAAGCCTTTTTTGTGGACGATGAACATCGGAATCTGTGTTCCGTCTTTGCTTTTATATTTGATTTGTTTGACTTCGTAATCCGCCGGATTGAATTTTACGTCCGATTTGCGAAAGATTTCCGATTTGCCCGACTTCATATCGTAGCGGTAAATCGTCGGCGGTGTGTTGAAGCTCGAATAAGTGTAGAAAGTTTCCGTATCGAAGCGTTTGCCGCCGAAGCCGCCCGCCGACCCGATGCCGGGAAGCTCGACGTTGCGGACGAATTTGCCGCTGATGTCGTAAACGCGAAACTGCGTGTAAGCGTCTTTCAGGAAGCTCCCGACGAATTGATTGTTGATAAAATCGACGCCTTCAAGCGTCTCCGCCGATTGCGGAATGACTTCATTCCATTTTTTATCTTTCGCCAGAACGTCGACCGAAACCATCCGCCCGCGCGGCGCGTCCTTGTCGGTGCGGAAATAAAACGTCGAGCCGTCGTTGCCGACAAAGCTGTAATCGGCTTCGAGCCGGTCAATCACGGGCAGGACCGGCGCGCGCTCCGCCGTCAGGCTTTTGACGAAAATCATATTCATCGGCGAAGTGCCTTTGCCGACGCTGATAATCAGCCAGTTGCCGTCTTCGGAGACAAAGCCGCCCACAAACATTTCCTTGTCGTCCGCGCGTTCGTAAACGAGCACGTCTTCCGCCTGCGGCGTACCGAGACGGTGAAAATAAAGCTTCTGGTTAAAGTTTTCCGCCGACAATTTCGATTTGGCGTCCGTCTCCGGGTAGCGCGAATAGAAAACGCCTTTGCCGTCGAGCGTCCACGAAGCGCCGGAAAACTTGATATGTTTCAAAACGTCGGGCAATTCCTTGCCGGTTTCGACGTCCATAAAATGCCATTCCTGCCAGTCCGAACCGGCGCCCGCCAAGCCGTAAGCCACCAGCTTTCCGTCGTCGGAAATCGCCAAGCCCGACAGCGCAACCGTGCCGTCCGCCGAAAGCTTGTTCGGGTCGAGCAGAACGCGCCCTTTATCGGCGACCGAATCGGCGACATAAAGGACGCTCTGATTCTGCAAGCCGTCGTTTTTGTAATAAAAATATTTTGTGCCGCGTTTAAAGGGCGCGGAATATTTTTCGTAATTCCAAAGCTCGGTCAGACGTTTTTTTATCTGCTCGCGTTCGGGAATCCGGTTCAGATAAGCGAAAGTGACTTTGTTTTGCGCTTCGACCCAGGCTTTTGTTTCGGCGGAATTGTCGTCTTCCAGCCAGCGATACGGGTCGGCGATTTTCGTGCCGTGATAATCGTCGGTCTGTTCGACCTTTTTCGTTTGCGGGTACTCAAGCTTTTGAGCCGTAGAAATCATCGGTAAAGACATAAAAATAGCCATCAAAAAGAAGATTTTCAGATGCTGCATCGGTTACCTCTCTGGAATGTTTGGAGTTTCCAATGATTTTACTACGGATTAAAGATTAGAAAAAGCTGCTGCCTGATACATTTTATCGAAAAACGATTCCACGCGGCAGTACAGGAATCATTTCAGTATGCGCTGAAATGATTCCTGTACTGCCGGAAATGATTCCCGTGCTTCAAGAAACGGTTTCTTTACCTCACGAAATTGTTTTGTATTCTGATTTATTTAGAAAACGGGAAGATTGACGTCTTTTTGCGAATCGCCGATGTTGGTCGTGTCGTGAGAATATTCGGCGCTGAGCGATTCGGGAAACCAGAAATGTTTCTGGTAGAGCAGTTTTTCCATTTCCTCACGCGGCATCGGTTTGGCGAGCAGATAACCCTGACCGTAATCGCAGCCTAAGTTGCGCAGCAAAGAGAGTTGATTTTCAGTTTCGATGCCTTCGGCGATGACTTTCATTTTCAGGTTTTTGGCGAGCGAGATGATGGTTTGCAGAATCTCGGAGTTTTCGCCGGTTTCGCCGACGGCATTGACGAACGAGCGGTCGATTTTCAGAGTGTCGAACGGCAGGCGATGCAGCTGGCTGAGACTCGAAAAGCCGGTTCCGAAATCGTCAATCGAAAGCTGGACGCCGAGTTCCTTCAGGCGATTGAGAATCTGCGCCGAGCGCTCGGCGTTTTCCATCGCCGTGCTTTCCGTGATTTCGAGCTTTAACGTCGAAGGTCTGATTTTGGTCATTTCCAGCGTTTTGGAAACCTGTTCGACCAAGCCTTCGACGGCGAGATGTTTGCCGGAAATGTTAACGCTGACAATCAGCTTTTTGTAAGCGGGCGAAATTTTTTGCCAGGCGGCAATCTGGCGCGCGGTGTCTTTCAGAATCCATTCGGTAATCGGGATAATCAAACCGGAATCTTCGGCAATCGGGATAAATTTGACCGGCGGCACAAAGCCGCGTTTGGAATGCTGCCAGCGCAAAAGCGCTTCGAAACCGACAATCTCGCCGTTTTTCAGAGAGATTAAAGGCTGATAAAACATCGAAAGCTCGCCGCGGTCGATGGCAAAGCGCAAATCCTGTTCGAGTCCGACCGATTCCAGAAAGCGCGCGCGCAGGTCTTTATCGAAAACGGCGACCTCCAAGCCTCTTTCTTTGGCGTGATGCATCGCGATATCGGCATCGCGCAGAATGTCTTCCGGCTTTTTATAATCCTTGTCAAAAGCCGCCAGCCCGATATGCAGCTTGGTAAAAATGCGGTTGCCGCGCAGCGAAAAGGGCTGCGTCAGTTTCTGGTAAATATCGTGCGCTATCTTTTCCGCCTGATTGACCGAAAGCGGGTCGCTCAGAATAATCGCGAATTCGTCGCCGCCGAGCCGCGCGACGGTATCTTCGGGATTGACGGCGCGCAGGAGCCGCTTGGAGACCAACATCAGAACCTTGTCGCCGATGGTGTGACCGAGACTGTCGTTGATAT
>DASVRL010000117.1:0-4965 GCA_036388635.1 Pyrinomonadaceae bacterium | reverse complement strand
CGATTCAGCGTGCGATTAAATTTCGGGAAAATCTCCCAGCCGTAACCAAAGTTTTCCAAGCCGGGCGTAAAAATTTTTGCGATGGTCGTTTGTTTGACTAATTTTTCCGTGTAAAAAGCCTGTTCCCACAGATACAAATCTTCGATGGTCGAATAAAGACCCGCCGCGAAAAGATAATCCAGATTAAAAAAATCGAAATTGCGCAACGTGCCGTCTTTCGTGAGTTGATAGCCCGCCGCGCGATTTCTGGTGATTTCTTTTTGATGGTCTAAACCCGTGTCGTTCATTCCGAGCGGCGCAAAGATGTTTTCTTTCAGAAAATTTTCGTAAGTTTTGCCCGAAACTTTTTCGACGATGGCGCCTAAAATATTAAAAGCCTGCGAGCTGTAAGCAAATTTTTCGCCCGGTTTAAAGTCCGGCGCAAACGTTCGGGCGCGGTCGAGCGTCGCCGTGACCGTCATCGGGCTGCGGCGAAAACAATCGTTGACGGGCTGCGGCTTGCCGAATTCGGTGATGCCGGAAGTGTGATTCAAAAGATGTTTGAGCGTAACCGCCTGCCAGGCGTCGGGGCACGGCGAAACGTATCGGCACACCGAATCTTCAATATCGAGTTGCCCGCGCTCGTGCAAAATCATAATCGCCGTCGCGGTAAACTGTTTGGTCAGCGAAGCCAGACGAAATTTTGTCTGCGGCGTGTTCGGCGCGTTAAATTCCAGATTCGCCGCGCCGTATCCTTTGCTCAGAATCGTTTTGCCGCCGCGCGCAATCAAAACCGCGCCGCTATAGGTTCCTTGCCTTACCCGCTCGTTGATATATTCGTCGGCTTTCAAAGCAATCGTCTTATCGGGAATTTTCTGCTGCGCAAAAATGTTAATGCCAAGCAGAGCCAGTATTTGTCCCGTCATTATGAATCGAATCGACAATATTTTTATTGGAGACATCTGTTTTTTTTTCGTTTTGTGGTTTTGTTATTACGATGCCGGGTCGGCAGAATTTTTATAAGCGAGCATAAAAGCCGTCACGGCGATTAAAAGACACAAGGGAGAAAACAGCCAGGTGTCCCAGAAAGCAAACGGCGTGTCGCGAATCTGTTTGAAAAATCCGACGAGTCTGAATTCTCCGATTGCCCTCAGAAAAAACAAAACGCCGATAAAAAAGGTCGCCCAGCGAAAAATCCATTTCGGTATTGTCTCGCCCAAAAGATTAATCTGTCCGAGAATGACCAGCATCGCGCAGAACAATGCCGCCGCGACCGCCAAAGTTCCGGCGGTTGACGGTTTAAAGACGCGCGCGCCGTTAACGGTCGGAACGCCCGACCCGATTCCGAAACGTCCGCCCGCCGCCCAGTAGACGTGAAAAAGACTCAACACGGCAAACACGGCAGCCAGCAAAAGACCCGAAACATTTTTCATATATTCTCTTTTTGTTTTTCCAAAAAGCCGTCAACCGAAAGCCGACCCGCGCCGTGCAGTAAAAAGAAACACGCGGCGGCGAGCATCATCAACGCGGGAAACATATTCGGATAAGCATCGCCGATGTGCGCGATAAAGAGCGCGGCGATAAAGTTGATAATCATCGGAACCGCCGCATATCGAGTCGCCGCGCCGACAATAAAAAGAATGCCGCAGATGAATTGCGCGTAAGCGGAAAGAAAAGCCGAAAACAAAGGCAGCGGCACGTTGCGCAAATGCAGAAACTCGGCAAATTCTTCCATTCGCGCATAGCTGAAAACATTGTCCTGCGTGCCGTAAACCAGATGAAATCCGACGACGAGGCGAATAAAAATAACGCCGTATTCCTTATATTTTTCCAGCCGCGAAAGCCTTAATTTTTGAAGCATTTTTTTATTTCGCAAACTTTTCGCGATAACGGCTTTTTTCGAGAAAAGCGGGGAAGTCTTTGGTTTCCAGAATGTCTTTAACTGCCTGCCGCTTGTCTTTCGCGTTTTTGTAATACTCGTGGCTGATTTTGTAGCCCATATAATAACCCAAATCCGGCGGTCGCTCGCCCGATGTGATGCCGTTGTACATCCAGTTTTTGTAGTCCGTGCCGGACATCTGCGCTTGGAATTCCTTCCACAATTCGGCTTCGTGACGGTCGCCGTAGATTTTCTGCTGCACGTTCAAGGTTTCGCCCGCCGTTTTTTCGGCGATAAAATCGCACGCGCCTTCCTGGACGGATTTTGCCAGCAGCGTCGAGAGCGCCGCGTATTTCTGGTTAAAATGACAGGATTCGTGCGCCACCAGCGGCGTTACGTTTTCGATCGGCTTGAGCATTATATTTACAAGCCTCTCGGTTCGCTCGCGCAATTGCTTTTCGTCCAAATTCTTCGGCGCGCGCTTGCGAAAAGCCTCGAGAAACTCGTCGCGCGGCGTCTGCCCGGTCAGACCGTATAACTCGGTTCCGACGAGCAAGCCGTTGTCCGAAGCCGTCCCGCCCGTGTTCGTGACGCCGATGACAAAATAAACGTCCGGGAAAACGGCTTCCGGGTAAATCTTCTTAAATTTCACGAAGGCTTTCCGCATCTGCTTTTCCATTTCCTTAACGCGCAAAGTGCTCGCCCGGACGGAGGCGTAAAATCGCGGCAGACTCTCGACGGTCTCGGTCAAATCCTTCGCGCTCTTGATTCGCATCCGCAGGAAATCCTTTAAACCAATGCTGCCTTTGTCGAGATATTCGGTTTGATAAATAGCGATTTTCCGTTCGCGGTCGGTTTCCTTCGCCGCCAAATCAAACGCCCGCCAGAAATTATCTATGTCGGAGGTGACAAACTTCGCTTTTTTCGGGTCGTCGTTGACTTTCGCAGTTTGCCCGAAAACGCTCAAAGCGCAGATGACAAAACAAAACGCAATTACGAATAGCTTTTTCATAACGATACGGTGTAAGCAGAATTACTTTAAGCCTGTTTTTCGATTCAATCAACAAAAAATTTGAAAAATTATAAGTAATCAAAGCGTTGGCGTCAAAAAATCCATAAAACAAAAAGACAGGCTCGCCGCCTGTCTTTTAAATTCAAAACTGAATGGATTACAGAAAAGCTAACTCGACGCAATCGCTTTGGCTTCGTCTTCATCGGCGTAAGCGTTATGCAGATGAACCGGCTCGACTTTTTTCCGCAAACGCATATTTAAAATTTCGACGACCACCGAAAACGCCATCGCAAAATAAATGTAGCCTTTCGGAATTTTCTGGTGAAATCCTTCGGCGACGAGCATCACGCCGATTAAAAGCAAAAACGAGAGTGCGAGCATTTTTACGGTCGGGTGACGCTGGACGAACGCGCCGATCGGTCCGGCAAAAAGCATCATGGCGGCAATCGAGATAACGACCGCCCCGATCATAATCCAAATGCCGTTATCTCCATATTCCGTGCTGATCATTCCGACCGCCGTAATCACCGAATCGAGCGAAAACACAATATCGAGCAGCACGATTTGAATGATGACGCCGGTAAACGAGGCATAGGATTTTTTGGAGCCGTGACCTTCTTCGCCTTCGAGCGAACCGTGAATCTCGTGCGTGGATTTTGCAATTAAAAACAATCCGCCGACGAGTAAAACCAAATCCTTGCCTGAAATATCGCGCCCGAAAATAGAAAACAAAGGCGCTGTTAAGCCGATAACCCACGACAGCGAAAACAGCAGTATGACGCGCATTACCAAAGCCAGCGCCAGCCCGATGTAACGCGCTTTCGCCTGTTGTTCGGGCGGCAGCTTGCCCGAAAGAATCGAGATAAAAATAACGTTATCAATGCCGAGAACGAGTTCGAGAACGGTTAAAGTCAAAAACGCAATCCAGATTGCCGGGTCAGATAGCCATTCCATTTAGAAAATCCCCTGAAAAAAATATTGTTCGATTGATTCCAGCATATTAACACGCGGGAAAAGGTAATTATAAAAGTTATGTTTTGAAAAAGAGACGGGAAGCGGCAAATGCTGTCTTTCCGCTTCCGGATATTTGTAGTTTCAGGATTTCATTCGATGCTGATGCGGAGTGTGTAATTGGATGCGTTGTTGCGGCGGGCGAAGGCGCGAGGCTGTAGAATGCGGATTTTATAGTCGCCCGTGGATTCGATTTCGCCCGTGTATTCCAGCCCATTTGCGCCGTCGACATTTTCGTCCGACGGTGTGAAGAGAACGATTTCGGCGCTGCCGGTCGTCTGGAGTTTAAGCTTTATTGTCTGACCGGAGCGAGCGCCGATGATGTAATCGACGTATTTATAACCGACAATGCGACCTCTCAGCGTCGCGGACGAAGCGCCGCGCGCAAAGCGGACGCGCGCCCGCGTTTGCCCGGCGACCTGATTTGCGGAAACGAGCAGACCGAAAGCAGTCAAAAATACTGCCATCAAAGCAAATTTTCTGAACATCAAATTTTAAATTTTCCCCAAAATAAAATCTGTCGAAAACAAAAAGATTCTATCGCCCAAAACCGTTGCCGTAAAGCGGCGCGCCGGACATTTTTCCGGTCATTTTCTGCCCGTCGAAAACGATTTCGCCGTTGACGACGACCGTCTGAAAACCTTCGGCGTATTGATGCGGATTTTCAAACGTCGCTTTATCGGCGATTTTGTTTTCGTCAAAAATCACCAAATCCGCCGCCATTCCTTCGCGGATTTGCCCGCGGTCGCGCAGTCCGAAAGTCTGCGCCGGAAGCGAAGTCATTTTGCGAATCGCGTCTTCCAGAGAAATAATTTTCTGCGCGCGGACGTATTCGCTCAAAACGCGCGCGTTGTTGCCGTAGCCGCGCGGATGCGGGACGCCCGCGCCGAAATTGCGCACGCTGCTGTCCGAAGCAATCATCGTAAACGGCTCGCGCAGAATGTTTTTGACGTCTTCCTCGCTCATCACGCGGTAAACCATCGAAGCGCCGCCTTTTTCATACATCTCGAAAATCTGCTCAATCTGCGCGTCGAGCTTTTTTTTGCCTTTCGCCATTTTTGTAATTTCCGCGATATTTTTGCCG
>DASVRL010000116.1:0-27310 GCA_036388635.1 Pyrinomonadaceae bacterium | reverse complement strand
TTCGACAAAAAGATTGTTTTTATCAAAAACCGTGACGTTTGTCTGAATCAAATCCGTGCGGACGCTGATGATTTCCTCTTTCGCGGGCGTCGGCGTCGGAGCTTGCCCTTGAGCGTCAAGCACGGCAAAAATAAAAAAAGCGAGAAATGCGACAGCAAATTTTCTCGCTTTAAAACTACTTAAAATGTGCATTATGACTACCTCGATGAAACTTTGATGCGTGAATCTTAACTTTATTTATGATTCAGCGCAATAAATTTCGGGTAGTTGCTGGTTTATTCCGCGCCTAAAACCTGCGCTACGGTTTCTTTTTTTAAGCCTTTGCTGCTGCCTCCCGTTCGATTGTTGTAATCGTTGAGCGAAATCTGCGGGTCGCGCCACGCGTCGAGATGCCCGACCTGGTGAACACATTGAATCGTGCAGGTCGGCGCGCACCATTTTTCGGTGATGTATTCGCGGTTAATGTCTTCCTGCGTGTAGTCCATCAGCGGGATGCCCGGCGTTCCGCGCTGCTGCGAGCACCAGTGGACGAAACCGGCTTCGTCGATGTAGAGATAACGCGCGCCGGCGCGGCAGCGCCATTGATATTCTTCGCCCTCGGCGAGAGTGTCCTGAAACCAGTTCCAGCGCGCGTATGAGCGAGTGCCGAGCGCTTTTACCTTTTTGTAAACGTCTTTTTCGTGCTCGCTCAAGCCCTTCAGCAAGCCCATCTCGTCGTGCAAAACGCCGACCGTAGACGAAAATCCGAGCGCGACGGCGCGTTTGGCAATCGTCAG
Organism: Pyrinomonadaceae bacterium; assembly: GCA_036388635.1. Lineage (GTDB taxonomy): Bacteria > Acidobacteriota > Blastocatellia > Pyrinomonadales > Pyrinomonadaceae > JALZHR01. The sequence goes on along the minus strand of DASVRL010000116.1, from coordinate 26,534 downwards.
AGCGTCGTCCGGATTCGCCACGCCGCTGCCCAGAACGGAATTGATATTGACTTTGAATTTGGCGTGATCCGACAGATTTTTTAATTTGCCGTCGAGCACTTTCAGGCTCTTTTTGGAAACCTCGTCCGGGTTGACGTTGTCAATCGAAATCTGCAAATAATCGAGACCGGCTTCGTTTAATTTTTTGATTTTTTCCGGCTGGAAATAATAACCGTTGGAAATCAAGCCGGCAATCATTCCGTGATGACGAATGCGGGCGATGATGTCGTAAATTTCCGGATGCATCATCGGCTCGCCGCCGCTGATGGTGATGACGGAGGTTCCGAATTCGGCGAGTTTGTCGATGCGCTTGAGCATCACGGCAATCGGCACCGGTTCGCTGGTTTTATCGTATTCGTTGCAATAAGCGCACGACAGATTGCATCGCCGCATCGGGACGATGTGCACCAAAACCGGATGTTTGGTCGAAGCAAAAGCGCGAACCGTGTGACGGACACCGCGCGTAAAGCGACTAAAACTGCTTGCCTTCGGCATTTTACTCGATTGTCTCCTGAAAAACTGCTGGAAGCGTCAAATTGTAAATTATAGTCTCATTGCGGATTAACGGCAAATCCCGTTTGCGGGAAAGGCTCTGCGCTTTTCAGCCAGAGCCTTTCAAACGAATAAACCTAAGCGTCAGTTAGCCTTTCATAACTTCCGTGCCTTTCGGCAGGTTGACTTTAAAAATCGAGCCGCTGATCGTCTTATTCTTTATCGGATTCTGAAGCAGAATCGTGTCGGTGTCGTTATTAGGCGCAATGACTTTTCCCTGAATCGGCATCCCGTTTCCGTCCACCCATAATTCGGCAAATTTGAATGACGCCGCTTTTTTCGGCGTCAGCTTTAGATGCCACGTCGGAATATTGCCGGCGACCGTTTCCTGACCGAGATACACGACATCGTAATTAGCTTTCAGGTCTTCCTTGGACATGCTCATCACTTTCAGTATGTTTCCGCCTTTCTCATTGGCGGTTTTCGAACTGGACTCGCCCGTGTAGGCTCGCCGCTGACCGGGAATATAGGCGACATACTGCCCGTTGGTAACCGCAAGTATTTCTTCTTTAGGCTTTCTCCAGTCGAGGCGAACTGAAAATTTCGTTCCTTTTCCCGGCAGTAAAACTATCGTTCCCTGATAACGGTCGGTTTCGCCGAGCTGGACGTTGGTTTTTTCTCTGACGATGTCGGCTTTCAGCGAGGAAAGAACTTTATAATGCTCGTCCATTCGTTTCAAAATCTCGTTCAATCCGCCCTGCGCTTTTGTTTCGGTCGCGGCAAAAACGTTGAAAATCAGCGCGAAAGCGATTGCCGCAAAACCTGATCTGAAATACTTTTTCATATAATAACTCCTCAATAACTTTGTTTTGCTTTTGTGGTAAGTCTTTAGTTTGATTCTAAATTGCCGGATTTCAAATTCCGGATAACATTTAACACATTAATTCGGAATCTGAAACCTATAATTTGAAATTATTCAGCGAATATCAATCTCGTAGAAAATCTCGCCTTTCTCGCTGCGGCGTTCGCGCCATTCGACGATTTGGGCATTTTCGTTTCCGCTCAATTCCTTCACTTTTTTCTCCAGAGCGCCTTTTTCCGGCGAAAAATCTTCTTTTTTGACGATAAGAGTCGCCGTTTGGGTTGCAAGCCTTTCCCGTTTCTCAAACCAGATTTTCGGCGTCAGAAAAATAAAAGCGATGATTAAAAGACAAAAAGCGTCGTATTGCCACGTGCCGCGCCGGTAATTCCACTGGATTATGTCTTTTACAAAACTCATCTATTTCATTTACCGCTTAGCGCTTACCGCTTACCGCTGCTGCCGCTGCTGCTCGCCGTCGACTATTTTTCCGTCCAGCATACGGATAATCCGGTGACAGGGCGCGGCGGCTTCCGGGTTGTGCGTGATCATAATAATCGTCTGGTTAAAACGCTCATTTAATTCCTTGAACATATCCAGCACGATGCGCGAATTTTCCGTGTCGAGATTTCCGGTCGGCTCGTCCGCCAGGATGATCGCCGGATTGTTGACGATGGCGCGCGCCAGCGCCACGCGCTGCTGCTCGCCGCCGGAAAGCTCCAGCGGTTTGTGATGCATTTTGTTTTCCAGCTTCAAAAGCCGCAAAACGTCGCGGCGGCGCTCGGCATTGCCGTTGCCGTTGCCCGAATGAATTCTTTCCGCCAGGCGGAGATTGCCGTCCGCCGTCAAGGTCGGGAAAAGATTAAAGCGTTGAAACACAAAACCGATTTTGCGGCGGCGAATGTCGGTTCGCTGCGCGTCCGAAACTTGCGATAAATCCTCGCCGTCAATCAATATTTTTCCGCCCGTCGGCGAAAGAAGCCCGCCGAGCAGATGCAGGAGCGTCGATTTTCCGCAGCCCGAAGGTCCCATAATCGCCACAAATTCGCCTTCTTCGACCGCCAGCGATACGCCGCGCAGCGCCGGAACTTCGAGCTTTCCGATTTTGTAATTTTTGGTTAAATCTTCCGTCTGTAAAATTGTCTTCATTAAAGCAAATTTTTATAAAAACACAGATTAACACAGAGTTTCACAAGGCAAAAGCAAAAAGGCAAAAGGCAAAAGACAAAAGGTAAAATCAAAAATCTTTTCACCTTCCTGCTTTTGCCTTTTGCCCTTTGTCTTTTGTCTTACTTATTGTTGGGCGTCGGACTTTTTTCCACTTCCGCCTGCGTCTGCCGCGTTTTCATCTCTTGGAGTTTTTCGTCCAAATTCACTTCCGGCAGATTCCAGCGATTTTCCAGCAGAAATGCCGCCAGCGGATAAGTTTTGCCGACGGAAACTCCGGTCGGGTCCTGATAGGTCAGGCTCATTTTATATTTCTCTTTCGGGCGCGTGACCTCAATCCTGAGCGGCAGTTTTTTGTAATCGCCGCTCTCGGTCAAATCGCCTTCTCTGCCGTAAACGATGTCGGATTCGATATTGCCCGAAGCGTCGAAAATCTGCTGGCGCGCCAGACGAATGCCGCCGACGCGGTCAAACCAGAAACGGCGCGAAATCTTCATTGCGCCGTCCGCTTGCCTGCTGATTTCGTCCAGCAGGTAATAGCCGCGCAGAACCCAGCGCAGAGGCGATTTCTGTTTGGCATTGATGTCGAATTCTTCCTGAAAAATCTCGCTCTGCACGTAGACGTTCGCCGTCGTATCGACGGGGCGCAGCAGCATCGCTTCGGTAAAATGCTGCGGGCGCAGATTGGCGAAAGCATTGACGTTTTGCTTTAAAGTTTTCGCGTCGCCGTTTTCGATTTTGTCGACTTCCTTCTGCAAAGCCGTGTAATCGGCGCTGTTCGTTCCGAGCACGAATTTTTTATATTTGCCGGTTCCGCCGTCTTCCAGAATCGCCACGCGGAATTTTTCGCCGTCCGAGGTCATCTGCGCGACGTCCGTTTTGATAATCGGAATCTGCACTTTCAGCAGAATTTTTCCCGGACGCTGAACGACCACTTCGCCGTCCGCCGTTTTGTATTTTTCCGCCACGCCGAACTCGGCAAACGAATTGTCTTCAAACTTCAAATCCATTTTCGCCCGCATCGAATTAACGCGCGCAAAACGGTCTACTTCGCCGAGCAACACGTCTTGCCCGGCATTCTCGCCTTTTAACAATTTCGGTCTATCTATTTTTTCCTTGGGCGAGATACAGCCGCCTAAAAATACAACCGATAAAAATATTAAAGTTAAAAATAATGGCAATCGGGCGCTTTGTTTCTTCCACATCAGTGGTTTGTGATGTTTGAAACAAAGTGCCTGTTGTCTTAAAAATTCTCTTACTACTGTTTCCATAAAAGCAGAATAACACCTTATTAAACCGAAAATAATAGCACGCCCGGATGGTTTAACCTAACAAACAAAGACGCGAAGCCGAGAAGCATTTTGCTTTCCGACCCCGCGTTCGTCGTTATTTCAGTTTAAATTTACCTGCCGATAACCGAGCGTGTCAGGTAATCCTGCATCGTAAAGGCAAACATAATCGCCAGCCAGAAAAATCCGGCGAGCGCCGTCAGCCAGATAAGACGCGGCATCCAGCGCACGTGCATAAAAAACAACACGACGCACGTCATTTTAATAAACGCAATCAAGAGCGCGACGAAAGTATTCGCGCCCGGGAAAAGCGCACTGTCTAAATCAAGCAGCGCCACATAGTAAGTGATAATCGTGCCGACGAATAAAACCCCGAAAACCACCAGATAGCCGGGAATACCGATGTGCTCGTGTTCGTGGTCGTGTTCCGGTTCGTGTTCTCTGTGTTCCGAATGTTGTTTATCAGCCATATTAATGTCCTCCACCGCCTCCTGCCAGGAAGTGTCTGCCGAGTAAGTAAAGCAGCGGGAAAAGGAAAATCCAGACGATATCGACAAAGTGCCAGTAAAGACCGGAAATTTCCACCGGCGCGTAATATTCGGCGGTAAAACTGCCGCGCCAGGCTTTCCACAAAAGCCACGCCATAATGCCCAGCCCGATAATCATATGCAGCGCGTGCAAGCCGGTCATCGTAAAATAAATCCAGAAGAAGATGCGCATCTTGTCGCGGAATTTTTCGGCGTCGATCTCGCCGGCGTTGGTAAGGTAGCCGAGTCTTTCCGATTCCGTCAGGTGCGCTCTTTCCTGCACGAGCAGCTTTATGTCCTTGTCCTTATCAATCTTAAACTCGCCGCGCGGATTGCCGTGACCTTCGTTTCCGGAACGCGGCGTGTCAAGCGAAGTTTTCGGCTCGCTGTTCGGCTCGACCTGACGAGTGCCGACCGTTTCCGCTTCGCCGTGGATGCGTTTGTTCCAGCCGTCGACCGGCACCAGCCCGTGATTGTATTTATCGGTGTATTCAATCGCTTTGACGCCCAAAAACACCGTTCCGAACAGCATTGTCAGGGCAATCATCAAAACCTGCATATTGCGATTGCCTTTCTGTGCGTAATAAACGCCCAGCGCCATCGTCAAACTGCTGACGATCAGCACCAGCGTATTCAAACCGCCCCAGAAAGCTTCCAGATGATTGCTCGCCGCCGCAAACGCTATCGGATATTTCGAGCGAAACACGAGATAAACCGTGAAAAGCCCGCCGAAAAACATAATTTCCTGGACGAGAAACATCCACATTCCGATGGAAGCGGATTCCTGCTGCTGTCCCATGTCCTCGAACTGGTGCTGGAGACCGGGCGGATGATAATGATGTTCGTGTGAATCTATGTTTGTCGCCATAATTTCATTTATCATTGAACATTTAGCATTTACCATTGTGTTGAATGATAAATGGTAAATGACAAATGTTTAGACCCTCGCTAAATCTTCTTCCTTCGCTTTCTTGATATCCAGCCCGTTTTCATCGCTGAACTCGTAAGCTTCCCACGTCACAATCGGTGTTTCGCGAAAATTCTCGGTCGGCGGCGGGCTGTCGGTGCGCCATTCCAAACCGGGCAGCACCCACGGATTTGCCGGCGCTTTTTTGCCCCAAATCAGCGAATATGTCAGATAAATCGCCGGCAGCAGCAGCCCGATGGCGAGCACCGAAGCGCCGGCGGTCGAAAAAATATTCAAAACCTGCATCTCCGGCGGATAAGAGGCATAGCGGCGCGGCATTCCCAGATAACCTAAGATAAACTGCGGGAAGAACGTCAGGTTAAAGCCGATAAAAACAATCATCGCGGCGATTTTCGCCCAGAATTCCGAATACATTCTGCCCGTCATCTTCGACCACCAGTAATGAATTCCGCCGAGATATGCCAAAACCTGACCGCCGACCATAACATAGTGAAAATGCGCCACGACGAAATAAGTATCGGTCAAGTGAACGTCCAATCCCATCGAGCCTAAGAAAAGTCCGGTCAAGCCGCCGATTAAAAACAAACCGATAAAAAACAAGGCGTAAAGCATCGGCGTATCGTAGGAAATGTGTCCTTTATACAGCGTTGCCGCCCAGTTGAAAACTTTAATCGCCGACGGTACGGCGACGACCATCGTCAGAAACGAGAAAACCAGTCCGGCGTAAATCGACTGACCGCTGGCAAACATATGGTGTCCCCAGACGAGAAAGCCGAAAACCGCAATCGCAATCGAAGAAAACGCGATAAATTCGTAGCCGAAAATTTTCTTGCGCGAGAAATTGGAAATCAGCTCCGAGATGATGCCCATCCCGGGCAGAATCATAATGTAAACCGCCGGATGCGAGTAAAACCAGAAAAGGTGCTGGAAAAGTATCGGGTCGCCGCCGATTGCCGGGTCGAAAATTCCGACGTGGGTCAGGCGTTCCAGAGCCAGCAGCAGAATCGTAATCGCGATGACCGGCGTTCCCAGCAGCATCACCAGAGAAGTCGCGTAATGCGCCCAGACAAAAAGCGGCAGTCTGAACCAGGTCATTCCCGGCGCGCGCATCGTGTGCGTCGTGACGATAAAGTTCAAGCCCGTTAAGATGGACGAAAAGCCGTTGATAAAAATGCCGAGACCGACCGCCATCACATACGTATTGGAAAACGTCGTGCTATAGGGCGTGTAGAAAGTCCAGCCTGTGTCGACGCCGCCCTGAATCAGCGCCCAAATCGTGAACAAGCCGCCGATCCAGTAAAAATACAAACTCAGCAGATTGATACGCGGAAACGCCAAATCTTTCGCGCCGATCATAATCGGTATCAGGAAATTTCCCAGAATCGCCGGAATCGCCGGAATCAGGAAAAAGAAAACCATAATGACGCCGTGCTGCGTAAAGACTTTGTTATACGTTCCGGTTTCAAACAAATCGCTCGCTGGCGTCAGCAGCTCCAGGCGAATCGCCGAGGCGTAGAGTCCGCCCGCCATAAAAAACATCGAGACCGTTATCAAATACATTATCGCGATGCGCTTATGGTCTTTGGTGAAAAGCCAGGACCAGATGGTGTAGCCGTTGTTCAGGTAATTCAATTTCGGCTGTGTTCTGATGGTGCCTGCGTTAATTGCTTCTACGTTTTCCATATCTGTCTACTACCCTTCCTATCCTCTCGGTCGCTCAGCCGCCGACTTATCGCGGCTGGTTTGTCGGTTCGCTCCTGTTTCTGGGAGCATTCGGATTGCTGCCCTGAGTGTTTGATTGTCCTCTGTCCGTAATCGGCGCGACCGTGTCGGTTCGTCGCGAAGCCGGACTCATTACCTCGTTTCTGCTGCCGCCGCTGTTGCTGTTGGTCGAAGTCGTTGTCGTCGTGGTCGTCGTATTGCCGCCGCTGCCGCCGGCGTTATTTCCGCTTAGAGATTTAATATAAGCGACCAGCGCGACCAGTTGTTCTTCCGAAACCTGACCTTTAAAGGTCGGCATAATCGGCTGGTAGCCTTCGACAATCTGCGCGCCCGGATTCAAAATCGACTCGCGGATATACGCTTCGTCGGCGAGGACGGTTTGCCCGCCGACCAGTTTGACCTGCGTTCCGAAGACGCCCTCCACCTTTGCGCCGCGCTGGTTCGGTCCGCCGGCGTGACACGACGCGCAGCCGAGCTTGGCTTCAAACAATTCTTTTCCGGCTTCGACCGGCGTCTGATTGGAAGTGTTTCCCGAAAGCCAGTTGTCGAAATCGCGCTGCTCCATCACGTAAACAAAGCCGCCCATTCCCGAATGGTTCAAGCCGCAGTATTCGGCGCAGAACAGATGATATTTGCCCGGCTTGGTCGCCTCGAACCACATCATCGTGTAGCGTCCGGGCACGACGTCCATTTTCGTTCGGAAAGCGGGAATCGAAAAATCGTGCAGCACGTCTTCGGTCGTCATCGTCAATTTGATTTTGTGACCGACCGGCACGTGCAGCTCGTTGATTTCGCGCTGTCCGGTCGCGTGCTGAATCTTCCACATCCATTGTTTGCCGACGACGTAAATTTCCATCGCGTCCTTCGGCGGGCGATATTGATTGTAATAAACGATGGCGCCGCCCAGAAAGATGGTCATCGAAATGACAAACGGGATTATCGACCAGGTCGTTTCCAGCATCATCGAGCCGTGAATCTCCGCGCCGTTCTGAAATTTTTCCCGTTCACGATAGCGGACGACGAAATAAAAAATTCCGGCGACAATCAGCACCGTGAAAAACACGCTGATTAAAATCAGATAGAAATACAAAGCATCGACTTGCCACGCAAATTCGGAGGCTTGTTCGGGAAATAATGGAATATAGTTATTCTGTTGCTGCATAACTTTTTTTGTTAATTGTTAATGGTAATTTTGCTCGTTTCCGTCCGAGCCATTAACAACTAACCATTAACCAAAACCTTTTTCTTGTTTCTACGCCAAAAGACGAAAAGCATCGTCCCGATTCCGAGCAAAGTCAGCACCGCCGCCAGGCGCATCGCCCGCAAAATCGCAAAACCGTAACTGCCCGTCGAAGGGTCGTAGTGATAGCAGTAAAGCATCAGCTGGTCGACCTTCGTGCCGATTTTATTCTGCGCCGATTCCATCAAGCCTAATTTCAAATCGAGCGGCGCATAATCGATGCCGTAAAAATATCTCGCCAGTTTGCCTTCGGGCGTCGCAATCATAATGCCGCCCATATGCGCAAACTGCTGCGAGCGCTCGTCCCATTGATACGTAAAGCCGACCGCCTCGGTTACAGTATCAATCGCGCTTTGCGTGCCGGTCAGAAAATGCCAGCCGTTTTCCGTTCCCGCGCGCTCGTAGCGGCGCATATAACCGGCTTTTTTGTTTTTCGCCAAATCCGGCTTATCGTTTTCGCGCGCGTCGAAGCTGATGGCGACGACGTCGAAATCTTTTCCGGCATCGAGCGAATTGCCTTTCAAAGAACCGGTCAAACCGTTCAAAACTTCGTTGCACAGCATCGGGCACTCGTAATAAACCAGCGCCAGAATTACCGGTCGACCTTTGCCGAAATATTCGCCGAGTTTGACGGCGTTGCCGTTTTCATCCTTAAATTCCGTATCCAGCGGAAGCGGCTCGTTAAGCTTCTGTTCGATGCCGACTTCCTGCAAAGTCTTCGGCAAACCGTTGCTCGTCGTCTGCGTCTGCGCCGGGTCATACGTGCGCGGCGAGTAAAGCGGCGAATTGTAATGCTGCCCCTGCCCGTAGGCAAACGCGGCAAAAGCTAAAATGCAAAAACTTAATAAAAGCTTCAGCCTTAAAACTGCTAAGAACGCTGAACTTTTTTTCATAAATAAAACCTTCGGTTTTGGTCTTCGCTAAAGAATTATGCTTAATGTTAAGCAAAGAAAATTGAAGTCCGAAGACCGAAAACCATTTTCAAACCTACCTTCTCTTTTCGTTCGCCATGCGACCGGCGCTCGACTCCGATATAATCGCGCGCGATTCATCCAGAGCCTTTTGTCCTTGCTCGGCGGGTCGCGCCTTAATATTTTCCTGCATCAAACGGTTTTTGGCTTCTTCGATCGGCAGCGTTATGACCGTGCCGGTTTTCTGGTCTTTCTGCCCGTTTGCCAGCTCGCTGTTCCATTTTCTTTCCAGTTCCCACCATTCCGATTGCGGCTCTTTCAGCTCCAGGTTAACCCGACCGTTCTCGCCGTCAACGCCGAAACCGGGCGCCGATTGCAGCCGAGGCTCGGGCGGCAGAAAAACGTCGGCGTTTTTTTCTATCGCTTCCCGGCGCATCGGAGTCATCTGGTCTTTGTCCTTCTTGGATTGGTCTTCCATCACGTTAATCAGAAAAAACATCAAGACGAAAGTCACGACTATCAGAAGTAACAAGCCGACCCCGAAATAGACGATTCCGCGCAGCCCGATGATATTTTGTTCGTAGGATTTATCGTAATCCACAAACGTTTTTTCGTGTTTTGTGCTTCCCATAATTCAATTTGGGATTTGGGATTTGGGATTTAGGATTTGGGATTTTTAATTAAATCCGCAATCCGCAATCCAAAATCCGAAATCGTCAGTGTCCTTTTCCGTGCTCGATCGCGCTTTCCAAAAACGGGTCGTTAATCGGCACGAGCGGGCGTTTTCGAAGCTCGGTGAAAAACCACCACAGCCAGATTCCGCCGACCGCGACCGGCGCGACAAAATCCATCCAGCTGATATGAAATCCGAGTTCGCCGTGCGAAGTCGTCGTCGGCGCGGGACCGATGATGTAATACAAATCGACGAGCCGCATCACCAGAATAAAAATCGCCAGCATAGCTAAATATTTCGCGTTGCGCTTGATGTCGCGCGACAGCAAAACCAGATAAGGAAACGCGAAATGCAGCAGAATCAAAGCCACGCCGATAACGCCCCAGCCGCCCGACATCCGCGTGATATACCACTGCGTTTCTTCGGGCAGATTTCCCGACCAGATAATCAAAAACTGCGAGAAATTAAAATATGCCCAGACCATCACCAGCGCCAGCACTAATTTGCCGAGGTCGTGAAAATGGCGTTTGCCGACCACGCGATTCATCGGCGCCCGTCCCGAAAGCCAAGCCAGAATCGCAATCACAAAAGCGAAGCAAGCCAATGCCCAGCCGACGACGAACAATAAGCCCCAAATCGTCGAATACCAGTGCTGGTCGAGCGACATCGTCCAGTCAATCGCCGCAAAGCTGACGATAAGAACAAAGAAAACCATCGTCGGACCGCTAAAGCGCGACGCTTTCTGCAAAAGCGACCAATCGCCCGTTTCGTCCACCTGTCTCGACCATTTGTTGAGCAGATGCACCATCACGTACCACAAAACGAAATACAAAACGGCGCGCAGTGCCCAGAAAGGAACATTCAGATACGCGTCGCGGATTTCCATAATTTTGTCGCCCGGCTTCGGGTGCGTCCACGCGTAAATTGCGCCGAAGTAGGTGCCAATCAAAATCGGCAGAAACAAAAGAAAAACTATCGGCAGCGTGCGCGAAGCCGCTTCGAGAATGCGGCGAATAACGACGCCCCACGCGCCGCCCGTTAAGTATTGCAAAAGCAAAATGCCGATCGAGCCGATGCCGATGCCGCCCCACAGACAAAAACCCAGCAGCCAGGAGCGCAGCGCCTGTTCGCGCATATCAGGCATAATCAGCGCCGCCGCTAAAATTACAACCGTCGCTATGCCGCCGACGCCGAGCGCGATGGTTTGCCAACGACCGATTTCTTCGGGAGCATCAAAATTCCCTTTCATTTATTGATTTCCTCCACGAGTAGTCGTATTTGTATTCGCGTTGTTCGTCGTTTGCGGCGACGGAGCAGCCGGCGTCAGCGGCGGCGTGGTCGTCGCTCCGCCGGTGGTCGGCGAAGCCGCCGGCAGCGGTCTCATTCCGTTCGGGTTCTGGCTGAGCTGCAAAGCGCGGATATAAGCGACGATTGCCCAGCGGTCGGCGACCGGAACCTGGTGCGCGTAGCTGTTCATCTTGCCCCAGCCGTTGGTAATGACGTCGTAGAAATGCCCGACCGGAGCATTGCGCAGGCGGTCGTCGTTATAAGTCGGCGGCGGCGAGAATCCGCGGCGGACAATCATCCCGTCGCCGTTTCCCGTCGGACCGTGACAGACGACGCAGTAAATGTTGTATCTTTCCTGCCCGCGGTCGATTAATTCCTTCGTCACCGGAATGGGAAATTCGTCAATCGCATCGGGAAACGTCGTCACCAGCGTATTGCCGCGCGCATCGGTCGTCGTTTGCGCCGCTTGTTGCGGCTGCTGAGCGCCGCCGCTGCCGCCGGCATTTTCTTTTTTGCCCGTGTAAAGCGCTTTGTCCTCGCGCAGGAATCCGCGCGCTACCGTTCCTTCCGGTAAATCGCGCGAGGCGCGCGGGTCGCGCTCGCCCCAGAAATCGCTCTTTTTATAAACCTTATAACGCGGCTGGTCCTGCATATCGTAGCGACAGCCGACCGCCAGCAGGCAGAAGGCGGCGAGCAGGAGACAGGACAGCGCAAGGCGGCTTTTCGTTCCGCGTTCCGCATTCCGCGTTCCGCATTTTCGGTTATTCTTCGACATCGAAAACCTCCTGCGCATTCAGACCTTGCATAAAATCTTTCGTATCCTCGTATTTAAATTTCGGGTCACGCGCCTCGACCAGCAGAAAAAATTTATCGCGCGAAGCTAAGGCAAAACGCGGCACGTTGAAAACCGGATGATACGGCTGCGGCAAACCGTTCAGAAACAGCATTCCGAAGACGGCGGTAAACGCCGCCAGCAGAATCGTCAGTTCATAAGCGGGCGGAATAAACGCCGGAAGGCTGAAATGCGGGCGACCGCCGACGATAATCGGGTAGTCGATAACGTGCGTGTAATACTGCAATCCGATGCCCGACAGCAAGCCCAAAATACCGCCGCCGAAAACCAGAAAAGGTAAAATCGAACGCCTGATGCCGAGCGCGGCGTCGATTTCGTGCAGCGGAAACGGCGAGAAAGCGTCGGTTTTCGTAAAGCCCGCCTCGCGCACTTTATTTGCCGCATCGACCAGCGCGGTCGGCGTATCAAATTCTGCCATCAAACCGTAAATCTTCTTATCCATATCTATTTTCGCTCTCGTGTTGCCCGCAGCCGCCGAATGTTGGCAGTCAAAACGACCTGGGTGAGTGGTCTTAGAATTGACTGCGGACACTTGGCGGCTGCTCACGGCAACCTTTTACAAAAATCTATGCCTTTTCCGGCGTCGGAAACGTTTCAATCTCGTTTACGTTCTCTTCAAAATCCTGGTGATGCCCGTGGACGTTCGCTTCGGGCAAAAGCGTTCTGACTTCGAAAATCGAGATAATCGGCAAAAATCGGACGAACAGGTAAATCAAGGTAAAGAAAAATCCGATAGTGCCGGCAAACATCGTCCAGTCAAAAACGGTCGGCGTGTACATCGCCCACGAAGAGGGCAGAAAATCGCGGTGCAAACTGGTCACGATAATCACGAAACGTTCGAGCCACATGCCGACGCTGACCACGACCGAAATCAGGAACAGCCAGAATTCGCTTTCGCGGAAACGCTTGAACCAGAGCAGTTGAATCGACAAACCGTTGCACAGAATCAGAAGCCAGTATGACCACCAGTAAGGACCCGTCCAGACGCGGTTGTAAATCATATACTGCTCGAACTGGTTGGCGCTGTACCAGCCGAAAAACGCTTCCATCGCATAGCCGTAAACGACAATCAGCCCGGTCGCCAGCATAACTTTGCCCATGTAAATCAAGTGCGTCTTGGTGATGAAATCCTTCATTCCATACCAGTTGCGAAGCGGAATACACAGAATCAAAACCATCGCAAAGCCAGCGAAAATCGCGCCCGCCACGAAATACGGCGGAAAGATAGTCGCGTGCCAGCCGGGAACCTGCGCCACCGAGAAGTCGAAGCTGACGATCGAGTGAACGGAAAGCACGAGCGGCGTCGAAAGTCCGGCTAAAAGCAGGTAAGCGATTTCGTATCGATGCCAATGCCGCGCCGAGCCGCGCCAGCCCATCGAAAGCGCGGCGTAAACGAATTTGAAAATCGGATTTTTCGCGCGGTCGCGCAAGGTCGCCAAATCGGGAATCAAGCCGACATACCAGAACAAAAGCGAAACGGTGGCGTAAGTCGAAACCGCAAAAACGTCCCACATCAAAGGCGAGCGAAATTGCGGCCACATATTCATCACGTTCGGATACGGCAAAAGCCAGTAGGCAAGCCACGGGCGTCCCGTATGCAAAAGCGGAAACATGCCCGCGCAGGCGACAGCGAAAAGCGTCATCGCTTCGGCAAAACGGTTAATCGACGTGCGCCATTTCTGGTTCAGAAGAAGCAAAATGGCGGAAATCAGCGTTCCGGCGTGACCGATACCAATCCACCAGACGAAGTTGATGATATCAAATGCCCAGCCGACCGGCTGATTGTTTCCCCAGATTCCGATACCCGTAGCGACCAGATACACCACCGTAAAAAGAAGCAGCTGCGCAATCACAAACGCGATGCCGAAACCGATAAACCAGTGAAACGGCGTTTTCTTTTTTAAGGTGACGTCGCCGATTTTGTCTGAAACGGTCGCAAAATCGTGGTCGCCCTCGACCATCGGCGGATAAACTTTTTGTCTAAATTCCTTAGCGTCTTGCATAGTTTTAGCTATTCAACCTAATGTGCTGCCGGCGTCTTTGAAGGTTCTCCTCCAGTCTGCGCATCTTTTGTTTCTTCCTGCGGCGTCTCCTCGACATCGCGCCTGATGTAATCGGGCATTTCGGGATTTTGATTTTTCAAAGCGGCTAAATAAGTCGTCCGCGGCTGCGTGTTCAATTCGTTCAAAAGCACGTAGTTGCGATGGTCGTGCTTGAGTTTAGAAACGTGACTTTCCGGGTCGTTCAAATCGCCGAAGACGATGGCGTCCGCCGGGCAGACCGTCTGGCAAGCCGTCGTCGCTTCGCCGTCGCGCACGCGGCGACCGTCTTTTTCGGCTTCGATTCGAGACAGCGCGATGCGCTGCGTGCAGTAAGTGCATTTTTCCATTACGCCGCGACTGCGAACCGTCACTTCCGGGTTGCGCATCAATTTGTACTGCGGCGTGTTCCAATCCTGATAAAGCAGGAAATTGAAGCGGCGCACTTTATAAGGACAGTTGTTCGAGCAGTAGCGCGTGCCGACGCAGCGATTGTAAACCATATCGTTTAAGCCTTCGGCGCTGTGAACCGTCGCGTGAACCGGGCAGACGACCTCGCACGGCGCCTGCTCGCACTGTTGACAGAGAACCGGCTGAAAATGCGGTCCGTCCGGATTATTGATGTCTGTGCCGCTGTAATAGGCGTCGATTCTGAGCCAGTGCATCTCGCGGCTTCTGCCGACCTGTTCCTTGCCGACGACCGGAATATTGTTTTCCGATTGACAGGCGACGACGCAGGCGTTGCAGCCGACACAGGCGTTCAAATCAATCGTCATTCCCCATTTGTGACGCCACGGAGCGTTTCTGTCCGAGTAATCGAAACGCGGATACATCGACTTTTCATATTCGTCGTGCTGGTGTCCGATGTTCGGCTTCGCTTCGAACACTTCGCGGTTGTAAACGCGCAGAATGTCGCGTCCTTCCATACTGAAATGCGTCTGCGTCGAAGCAATCTCGGTTTTCGCGCCGGTTCCTTTCAGCTCGCCCGTGCCGTAATTCATCGCGTCCGAGCGCATTACTTCGTATGCGTTGTAGCCGAGCCCGTTGCCGACGCGTCCGGCGCGCGTTCGCCCGTAACCTAGGAAAATCGTGACCGCATCGTCCGGCTGTCCCGGAACAATCCAGACGGGAACCGGTTTCGACATTTCCGCGCCCTGCATGGTAAGCGTCGCCAAATCCGAAGATAGATTTCCGCCGTAGGTATTGATAAAGCTCGTGCCTTCTCCGGCGCCGGTCATCGGGTTATAGTCTCTGCCGGTTTGATTCAATCCCAGACGCCGCGCCGTGTTCGGGCTGATTAAAGCGATATTTTCCCAGGTGGTTTTGGTCAGCGGTCGCGGTAGCTCCTGGAGCCAGCCGTTGTTGGTAAAACGCCCGTCATAAACGTTCTGGTCGGGCAAAATCGAAATTTCCAGACTGCCGCCGCCCGTGGGTTTTGTTTCCGGCTGCGTTAAAAACGCCGGGTTGACCGAAACCGTTTTTGTCGCCGCGAATGTATTCGGAATCAAACCGTTATGGATGGCTCGGCGCCACTGGTCTTCAAAATTTCCGGTCGCGGCGGTCGTTGCGTTTCCGTTCGGCGAGGTCGTCGTATTCGATTGCGACGTCGTGGTGGTCGTAGTCTGTCCGACGGCGCCGGTCGTCGCGGGCGACGCCGAGGTTTGCGCATTCGGCTGCGTGCCTGCGCTCGTATTCGCGCTGGTTGCCGGAGACGGCTGCGGTCGCGGCTGGGTCGGATTGGCATTTCCGCCGGTCGTCGTCGTGGTCGGCGCGGCGGCGGTCGTCGCCGTAGTTCCCGGCGCTCTGAAACCTTGTCGCTGCCAGAATTCCTTGACGATGTCCAAATCGTTTTTTTCAAAGTTTTCTCTGAAAAACACTTGAACTAATTCGTGCGCGCTTTTGCCGTCGTAAAGCGGTTTGACGAGCGGCTGAATAATCGTCACCGTGCCGTCGTAAGCGCGCGTGTCGCTCCAGGCTTCGAGATAATTTTTTTCGGAAACGTGCCAGTGACACAGCTCAGCCGTTTCGTCGAAATATTGACCGAGATGAACGCGAAGCGGGATTTTATCCATTCGCTCCTTGCTCAGTTTCAAATCGGCGGGCGTCGTGTAAACCGGATTGCCGCCCATCACGACCAGCATTTTGACCGCGCCGCCGTCGATTTCGCCGACGAGCTGGCGCAGCTGGTCAATCTGTAAAGTTTCCGCATTCGGTTGAAACGGGTCGGTGTAAGTTATGGTTTGACCGACGTTTCCGAGCGCGGCGTTCATCGCGTGAGCGAGCGCGTGAACCATCGGCGATTGATTATCGCCCGCAATAACGATTGAGCGACCGCGCGCGCCTTGTAAATCGCGCGCCATCGCGTTGACCCAGTTCACCTGATGTTCCGTCAGCCCCGCGCCGCTCGCGCCCGCCACGCCCAGAGCGCCCGCAATCGCTTTCGCGATTTCGCTCATCTGGCTCGGCTTGACCGCCAACCGGTGGTCGGCTTTCGCGCCCGTAATGGTCAAAGTCGTTTCGACCATATACAGGCGGTTCATGTCTTTCTTTTCTTCCGTAACGTTGTGTTTTTTCGAATAGTTTTTGACGTAGCCGACATTGAAACTCGATAGAAAATCGCTGTTCAGAGAAAGAATCCGGTCGGCGTTCTCAAACCGGTAAATGGTATGAACCGGCGCGCCGAAAGCCATTTTCGCGCCCGCCATCGCGTTATCGCGGCTGAGCGGTTCGTATTGATACCAGCGCGCGTTCGGCAATTCCGTCAGCAATTGCCGCATCTGCGCGATGAGCGTCGGCGAAGTTACGGTCTCCGTCAAAAAGCGAAGACCGGCGCCGCCGTCCGCGCGATTTTCGTCAATCCGCGCGCGCAGCTGCCGGATAAAATCCTGCCAGGTCGAAGACGAGCCGCGATACGAAATTTCCTGCGAGCGGTCCGGGTCGTACATATTCAGTAGCGACGCCTGCGCCAGCACGTCCGTCGCGCCGAGGCTGCCGGGATGTTCGGGATTGCCTTCGATTTTTGTCGGGCGACCTTCGTTTGATTTTGCCAGAAGTCCGACGGCGATGCCGCCGAGCGTCATCGCCGTCGCAAAAAACAGAGCTTTGCCGGGAATAATTTCTTCGGGCTGGCGAACGTACGGGACGATTTTTTCGGGCGGCTGAATAACGCAGCCGCTCAAGCCCGCCAGCGCCAGCGACGCGCCCATAATCTTGATAAAATGGCGGCGGCTTAAACCGTCTTCCCATTCTTCCGCGTGCTGCGGATATTCCTGTTTGACAAATTCTTCAAACTCCGGCGCGTCGACAAATTCCTCGACGCTTCGCCAATATTGTTTCCCGTTTTGCGCCAGAATCTTATCGCGCAGTTTTGCAAAGTTAGTTTGACTGTCTTTGCTTGCCATGTTTTTCCAATTCCTTAAGTTAAAAAATCAAAAACCGAAAAAGCGCTTCTCAGCCGTTCATTTTCAATTTTCAATTTTGCATTTTTATTCAAATCTAACGGTGACAAGTCGAACAACTCGTCAGCATTTCCGACGGTCGCAGCCGGTATTGCTTTGCCAGCGCCGCTTTTTCGTCTTTCGTCTGCTCGTTGACCCACGATGTGTTGTAAATTTCCGATTTCGGACGCACGTTTTCTTCCACGTTGCGGTGACACGACAGACACCATTCCATCTGGAGCGTGTTTTCCTGGTAAACGCTCGGCATATTCGCGACGTCGCCGTGACACGACGAGCAGCCGACGCCTTTATTGACGTGAATCGAGTGGTTGAAATAGACGTATTCCGGCAAATCGTGGACGCGTTCCCACTCGATCGGCTTGTTTTCGCGGAAGCTGGCGCGCACCGGCTCCAGATAAGGGCTGTCCGACCAGATTTGGCTGTGACAGTTCATACAGGTTTGCGTCGGCGGCATTCCGGCGGTCGCGGTCGTCTCCACCGTCGAGTGACAGTAGCGGCAATCGATGCCGTCGTCGCCCGTGTGGTGTTTGTGGCTGAACTGGACGGGCTGCTGCCTTTCCAGATAGCGCCCCGTGACATACGACGAACGCGCTATCTGCGTCACGACGTAAAAGGCAACTCCGCCTAAAACTACTGCCAGCACGATACTGATTTTGGCAATGTTATTTGCGCTTCGATGAAAAACTTGAGCCATGCTTATTCACTCGTCTCTCGATTCCGAAAATCGGTCGGAAAATTACAGTTCGCCCTCGAAAACCTGATTTTATTGTCAAGTTTTTATTAGGCTGCATTGTTTTTTTTACTACTTCTCTACTCTACCAAAAACTTTCTTCAATGTTACAGATTTTTTTCGCCCTCTGGCAATTCCATCTTCAAAAATAAATTTTTCCGGGACTTTGTGCAAGTTTTCACTAAATTAGTTTGACTGATAAAACTAATTACCTTTTTCGATTTATACGGAACTTTAAATTTATTCAAAAATTTTAGCCGCCGCTCGTCAAAAGCAGCGCCGCGCCGGTCGCGATAGCGCGGTTGCCGAGCTGCCCGGCGACGATTTCGGTCGTTTCAAAGCTCGGTTGAAACGAAAGCTCGCGCGCATTCCGGCTGATGCCCGACAGTATCGGCTCGCCCGCGCCCATTATTTCGCCGCCGACCACGATTTTTTCGATATTTAGAAGGTTGATGACGCTGGCAATCGCCGTTCCGACGTAAGTTCCGGTGCGTTCGAGCATCATCTGCGTAAAGCCGTCGCCGCTGTTCGCCGCTCTGACCAAATCCGCGATGCTCAATTCGTCTTCCCGGATTTTGACCAGCGAAGACGTGCTGTCCTGATGAACTCTGGTTTTGATACGGCGTAAGATGTTTGCCGAATTGGCGACGTCTTCGAGCCGCAAATCCTCTTCGGAATCGACCAGCAGATGACCGAATTCGCCCGCGAAACCGGAAGCGCCGCGCCAGAGTTTCCCTTCGATGATAAACGCGCCGCCGATGCCTGCTTCGAGCAGAACATAAAAAATATTATGCGTCCCGCTGCCGGCGCCGAGCGCGAATTCGCCGTAGGCGGCGGCATTGGCGTCGTTTTCCAGAATGACTTCTAAACCGGTCGCGCTGCGAACTTCGGCGGCGAGATCGACGGCGACGTATTCGGGCGTGTGGCGCGACAGCGCGACGCGATTCGTGCGCCGGTCAATCAAACCGGAAACGGCGACGCCGATGCGCCCGCCGAAATCGCCGAAGCGCGGTTTTATCTGATTAATAAAAGAGATAAGTTGGGCGGTGATGCTCTCGCGACGGTCTATCGCGGCTTCCTGTAAATCGACCGCTTCGCGCGCCTGATTCAGACAGACGGCTCTCAATACCAGGTTTGAAACTTCGACCCCGACGAGTTTTCCGGCTTGCTCGCTCATTTTGCTCCCTTGTTTCGTGAACCTTTCGATACCGCTTTAGGCAGGAAACAAACGGAATTGTATGAAAGTCAGGAAGTAACTGTCAAATAAGCGTTTGAGTTATTTCTTTATTATTCGGAAACGCTTCGGAAACTTTAAAAATCAAAATCTTAATAATTAAAAACGTTTGACTCAAAGCCTTTCAGAAAGTTACTCTTTTGTTGTTAACTGTAATTTGAAGAAAGTGTTGCTTTTGCGCGATGGAACAGATTTCACAAATCATCGAAACTTACGGCATTTATGCGGTGTTCGCGCTCTGCACGGTCGAAGGCGACATTACTCTTCTGCTGTCGGGCGTGATGGCGCACAGTAATTTTTTCGGCTCCTACAGTTTTTTGAAAGTGTTTTTCGCCGGAGCTTTCGGCGGCGTCGTCGGCGATACGTTCGGCTACTGCGTCGGGCGGTTCTCGCGCCACACGGTCAAAGATTACGCCTTTTACAAAATGACGCAGCCGCGCATCGAGCGCCTGATTGAAAAATTCGGCGGCTTTGCGATTATCTTATCCAAATACATCTACGGCATCCGCGTGGCGATGTGCATTTCGAGCGGCGTCGGACGAATGCCGTTTCTGCGTTTCCTGATGATGGACGCCATCAGTTGTTCGATTTGGGCGTTTATTCTGGCGGGTCTGGGATATTTTTTCAGCGGCGCCATCACGAACATTATCGGCGATTTTCATCAAATCGGCATCGGATTGTTTTTTATCGTCATCACCGGCGTGATTATTTTTTACGCGATTGAGCGGTTTTATCTCTCGCAAAAAGTCGAGGAAGTCAAACCGGAAACCATCCATAAAATCGAAGAGAAAATTCACGCCGTCGAAGAAGTCGCGCAGGAAAAACTGCACGACCTCGGCGAACGCCTGCATCTGACCAGCTCGCCGAACCGCGAAGAAAAAGAAAAATCGAAAGAAAAATCGAAAGAAAAATCGAAAGAAAAAACCGGCAGTTAATACAAAGCGCGAAAGGCAAAAGGCAAAATATCAGGATTTAGAATTTAAGATGCCGAAATTAAATTTTCTTCCATTTTGCCTTTTGCATTTTGCATTATTTAAAGTATTTTCTGATTTCTGATTCTAATCAGTAATTTTAAATCCGTAATAATTTTCTGAAGTAAATTTATGATTATCGAAGCATCCGCCCCGACGCGGGTTGATTTAGCGGGCGGCACGATTGACATTCCGCCGCTTTTTTTGTTTCACGAAGGCGCGGCGACCGTCAATTTCGCCGTCGATTTGATGGCGCGCTGCCGGCTGGAAACGCGCGACGACGACCGTGTTTTTATCGAATCCATCGACCGCAAAGAAGCCTTTGAAACCTCGCTCGCCAATCTTCACGAGTTAAAGGACGAGCCGCGCCTGGAACTGCTCTCGAAGCTGGTCTATTTTTTCAAACCGGAAACCGGCTTTAATATGATTACCGAATCGGAAGCGCCGGCGGGCGCCGGTCTGGCAGGTTCTTCGACGCTGAATATCGCCTGCATCGGCGCGTTAAATCGTCTGGTCGGGAATCGCTACGCGCCGGAAAAATTTATCCCGATTGCGGCGGCGGTCGAGTGTCAGGTCATCCGCGTTCCGACCGGCTATCAGGATTATTATTCGGCGCAATTCGGCGCGGTTTCGGCGATTCATTTTCGCCCGGACGGAATGCAGCGCGAGGCTCTGGAAATCGACACCGACACGCTCGAAAGCCGGATGGTCGTCATTTACACGGAAGAGCCGCGCAATTCCGGCACGAACAACTGGGACATCACCAAACGCCACATCGACGGCGACCGCGAGATTTTTAATATTTTTGAAGGCATCCGCGACACTTCCAGAAACTTGCGCGCGGCATTGCTGAAAAGCGATTGGGATGCGGTCGGCGAGATTTTGAAAAAAGCGTTTCCGCATCGCAAACGCCTTTCGCCGAACATCACGACGCCGCATATGGACGACTTGATTGAAACGGCGATGTCGAGCGGCGCGATTGCCCCGAAAGTCTGCGGCGCGGGCGGCGGCGGCTGTATCGCTTTTTTCTGCGAAGAAGGAAAACGCAGCGAGGTCGAAAAAGCGCTGTCGGAAGCCGAAGGCGCGGAAGTTCTGCGCTGGAAACTTTCTAAGGAAGGATTAGTAATTAAAGAGAGTTAGGAAATTAGGGAAATTAAAAATGCAGGAAATAGAAAATCAGGCTGGTTTCTTTATTCCCTATTTCTTATTTCCCTAATTTCCTCTTTCCCTAGTTCCCCAATTTACTAATCGTATTCGTCAGCGAGCGGAAAATATCGCGACCGTCGTTCGAGCCTAATAATTCCTCGCAGGCGCGTTCCGGGTGCGGCATCATTCCCAAAACGTTTCTGTCCGGATTGCAGATTCCCGCGATGTTCGAGCGCGCGCCGTTCGGGTTGGCTTCGTCCGTGATTTCGCCGCTCGCCTCGCAATAGCGAAAAACGATTTGATTATTTTCTTCCAATTCGCTGAAAGTCGCGTCGTCGCAGACGTAATTGCCTTCGGCGTGCCCGACCGGAATCGAAAGCACTTCGCCCGCTTCCAGCTCGCTCGTGTAAGGCGTGTTTTGATTTTCGACCTTGATGTTCACGTGCTTGCAGATAAAATGCAAATTCGCGTTGCGAATCAAAGCGCCGGGCAATAATCCGGCTTCGCACAGAATCTGAAAGCCGTTGCAGATGCCGAAAACAAATTTTCCGCGCGCGGCAAAATCCTTCACGGCGTTCATCACGGGCGAAAAACGCGCCAGCGCGCCGGCGCGCAAGTAGTCGCCGTAGGAAAATCCGCCGGGAATGATAACGGCATCGTAACCGCTCAAATCGGTTTGCTTGTGCCAGATAAAATCGACCGGCTGCCCGACGTGTTTCGAGATAACGTGATACGCGTCGTGGTCGCAGTTTGAGCCGGGAAAAACAATAACTCCGAATTTCATAAATGCTTCGCATTTGGACTTCCGACTTCGGACTTTCGGTCTTCGATTTTTTCTGCTCGACATTGAGCCTGATTTTTTCACGAAGACCGAAAGTCCGAAGACCGAAGTCCGTCTATTGAACAATCTCTACCTTGTAATCCTCGATAACGGGATTTGCCAAAACATCTTTCGCGATTTTAGATGCGAGTTCGCGGGCTTCGGTTTCGGACATTTCGTCGGCGAGCTGAACCTCGAAATATTTGCCCTGGCGGACGTCTTTGATGCTTTCAAATCCGAGCAATTCGACCGAGTGATGAATGGCTTTTCCCTGCGGGTCGAGCACGCTCGGCTTGAGCGTGACGTAAACTTTTGCTTTCATCTTAAATAAAACTCCTGAAAAACTTTCGCAAATCTTGTTTCTATTTTCGTCTTGTTATATCATTTCGCCAAGTTAGGCAATTCAATTATAATTTTTTCCCAAAAAAAAGGAGATTCAAAATGCAAAATATGAACGGTAAAACCGCTCTTGGATTAGATGCTAATGTGGGCGCGTTAATTTGTTACCTGGGCAATCTGGTCTGCGCGCTGGGTTTAATTTACAGCATCATCGTGCTCGTCACGGACAAGACCAACAAACTGCCGCGTTTCCACGCGATGCAGTCAATTCTTTTATCGGTCGTCGGTATTATAATAGGTATTGGCATCCAAATAATAAATATCGCCGCTCTTGCCGCCAGATCGACGGCTTTGTCATTGGTTATTAGCTTGATTGCTATGGTTTTTGGTTTGGCAATGCTGGCGGCGGTAATCTTTGCCGCTATCAAAGCTTATCAGGGACAAATCTTCAAGCTCCCGATTATCGGCGATTTGGCTGATAAATGGTCAAACTAATTTGATACACAATTCAAAGAACGAAAGGGCAGGACTAAATCTCCTGTCCTTTACTATTTGCTTCAAAAACCCGCGCGAAAACCTTCTCGACGTTTCTCAAGTAATGTTGCACGTCAAAAACTCTTTCGATTTCCTCAGCCGATAATTTCGCCCGGATGTCCGCGTCCTGCAAAACCAAATCTTTATATTCGCCGCCTTCGTCCCAGACTTTCATCGCATTTCTCTGCGTGTAAACATAGGCGTCCTCGCGCGAAACGCCTTTCTGCGTCAAAGCCAGCAGAAGCTGACCGCTAAAAACCAGCCCGCGCGTCAGATTGAGATTTTTCAGCATATTTTCGGGATAGACGACCAGCCCGTCCAAAAGTGAAGCCGTTTTTGCCAGAATGTAATCGGTCGTCGCCGACGAATCGGGCAAAACGATTCTTTCCGCCGACGAATGCGAAATATCGCGCTCGTGCCAGAGCGCGATATTTTCCAGCCCGACAATCGAATTGGCGCGCACTGTGCGCGCCATTCCGCATATTCTCTCCGACAAAATCGGGTTGCGCTTGTGCGGCATCGCGCTCGAGCCTTTCTGCCCGGTTTTAAATTTTTCCTGCGCTTCGCGGACTTCCGTGCGCTGCCAGTGGCGCACCTGGAGCGCGATTTTTTCCAAACCGGAAGCGATAATCGCCAGCGTGCAGAGATATTCGGCGTAGCGGTCGCGCTGGACGACCTGCGTCGAAACCGGCGCGGGTGTTAAACCGAGCCGCGCGCAAACTCTTTCTTCGACGTCCGGCGCCAGATGCGCAAACGCGCCGACCGCGCCCGAAATCTTGCCGACCGAAATCGTTTCTTTCGCTTTTAAAAGCCGCTCGCGGTTTCGCTGCATCTCGGCAAACCATAAAGCCCAGGTCAGCCCGAACGAAGTCGGCTCGGCGTGGATGCCGTGCGTTCTGCCGATTTGCGGCGTCTCTTTAAACTCGAAAGCGCGGCGCCGTAAAACTTCCGACAGAGCGTCGACTTTCTGCAATAAAATCGCGCACGAATCGCGCAGTAATAAAGCATTCGCCGTATCGACGACATCGCTCGACGTCAAGCCGTAATGCACGAAACGCGCCGCTTCGCCGATATTTTCCGCCAGATTCGTCGTAAAAGCGATAACGTCGTGGTCGGTCGTTTTTTCGATTTCGTTGATGCGCTCGACCGTAAAAGCGGCTTTGGCTTTGATTTCGTCCAGCGCCTCACGCGGAATCGTGCCGTCTTCGGCGTGAACTTCGCAGACGGCAATTTCCACGTCGAGCCATTTTTGAAATTTATTCTGCGGCGACCAGAGCGCGCCCATTTCGGGCAAAGTGTAGCGTTCAATCATAAGCGGTGTATTTTACCGACGATTACGCAGTGTTAGAAAGTGGTTTCGAGGAAAAACGCTTTGCCGTTTGCTCACTCCGAAACACCGTGTAATAGCAAGTAACAGATATATTTTCGGATACAGTGTTTTGAAATTGCAAATCGGATTTGACGGATTGCTTTTGCCTTAACCGGTAAGCTCTGCCGGTTTTCGAATATCAAAGCCTCCGGGTTTTGCGGAACCGAAGGCTTTATTTATTTTCGGTCTTTTCTTTCGGCGGTCTAAAAACGCCAGCCGGAGATTTATGCGGAGCGTTTTATTTTCCTGCCCGAAACTAATACGGCAAGGTTTTAGCGCATATAAGGCGCGACGTTACCTGCGACGAGTTTGAATTCATCTTCCTTCAGCGGAAGCCGGCGAAATGCATTCCACGCATTGATCGGTTCGGCATTATTGCCGCCCGGAGCGTAGTCGGAAGCGAATAACACACGGCGCAGTCCGAGTTCGCGGAGACGTCTGGCGACCAGTTCCAATGTCTTCGCCGAAGAATCCGGCGTGACCATACTCGCTATATCAAAATAAAGATTCTTCACCAGCGGATTATTGGCGACCGCCGCTTTGGCGTAAACTTCCAGCGCTTCGTCCGAGTGATAGTCAGGTCCCGACGCCGCCATATGAGCGATTTGAATCGGGATGTCGGGCGCGGACGAAACTATCTGCTTTAAAAAAGCCTGGGAATGTTCGGCTCCGTATTTGCCCCTGATCCAGAGGTGAACGACTATGGGAAACCGCTTTTCGTTTGCCGCGCGGAAAACCGCGCGGAGTTTTTCCGCGTGCTGCGCATTCAAAACGTTCACGCCGGAGTTTCCGAAATGCAGTTTCAGCCCTTTAAAGTGCCGGTTTTTCGTGCAGCGTTCGAGTTCCTCAAGCGCATAATCTTTGAGCGGATTAAAACTGCAAAAGCCGATCAGGCGTTCGGGAAAGCGCGAAACCTGCTGCGCCAGCCAATCATTTTCCGTTTTAACTTTGGCGTATTCGTCCGCGGCAGCATTCCGGTTCGGGCTGCCATACCAGAAAGCGACGGAAAGCACCGCCGCGCGCTTAATTCCGGCGGCATCCAGTTTGGCGACGAGCTGCTCGGCGGTCGCCGCCCTCGGAAAGGGAGGACCTTTCAGCGTAAATGTCTCGCCCGCGATGCGCCATTTTCCGTCAGCGCCTTTTCTGATAAACAGAGAAAAGTTGGAGACGTGTTCGAGCGCCGTCCCTTCGCCCTCGGTGTAGGTACCGACGATGTAGCCGGCGGAGCCTTCAATTTTATATCCCTGCGGAATTAAGGGATAACTTCCCAGGCTATGTGCGACGAAGCTAATCGCCCTCTCGCCGCTCAGCCAGATAGGAGCCGCCGCATCCAGAACCAATGCGTCTTCCGTGTATATTGCGGCAAGCACGGCGGGATTTTTTTCTTTGACCAGTTGTTCTCTATCCTTGAGCAGGCGTTTGAGGTCTTCGGGCAGCTCAATGGCTGGAAGCGGCAGAGTCATAACCAGAGAACGAGCATTCAGACTCCATAAATGCGTGTGATAATCAGCCAGCGGCGCGAGCTGTTGCTGCTGCTGTGCGGTCGAGTTTAATTTCCGTACGGCAACTTTCCCACGCGCATTTCCGGCACCGGCGGCGCCATTAACATTGCCGTTCGTTTTCTCGCTCGTTTGCTGACCGAACGCGGAGAATGCGGCTAATGCCGCCGTCATCAATGCGATAACGATATCTCGCTTTGCCGAATGCCGTTTCGCCTGAAACATTCGTAAACTTTTAATTTTCTTATTAAAAACGCTCATTATCGCTCCTGTTGTATTTTGATTTGCCGGTTTCATTGATAATTATTCCTCGGAATGCGCCGGCTGCTGTGTTCAAAAACGACTGATAAAAGTCCCGACGGCTATAAAAAACTACAACTTGAATTCCCAGATTTGCGCGGTCAGCTC
>DASVRL010000115.1:0-6042 GCA_036388635.1 Pyrinomonadaceae bacterium | reverse complement strand
AATTGGTCAGCGGTTTGGTCGTTTTGCGGAATTTGGCGAGCGCCTCGCGGTCAATCGCCAGGCTGAACGCCTGACGGACTTTCAGATTGTCCATCGGCGGCTTTTTGACCGAGATGCTGTAATACTCGATCGCCACTTCCGGATGATTCATATATTCATCCTTGTATTTGCGGATTTCCTCGTTCCAGGCGGCGGGCGTCGTGTGATTATAAGTCGCGTCGATGCTGCCGGCTTTATACAGATTCATCATCGTCGTCGCTTCTTCGAGCGGGTAAAATTCGATGCGTTCGAGCTTGACGTTTGCCGCGTCCCAGTTCTGCGGGTCTTTGACGACGATAAGCTCGTCGTACGGGCGATGCGCCTCGACTTTAAAAGCGCCGCTGGTCACGATGTTTTCCGGTCGAACCCAGTTTTTGCCGAATTTTTCGATTGTCGGCTGGTGCAGAACGCGGAAAAACTGATGCGGCAGCAAATCCAGAAAATACGGCGCGGGCTGGTAAAGCTTGATGCGGAGCGTGTAATCGTCAATCGCTTCGACGCCCAAATCCTCAGCTTTGACCGGAACCAGTTCCTTGCCCTCGACGACGGCTTTCAACTTCTCGTTTTTTTCAAATAATTTGGCGCGTTCCTTTTCGTCCGACGGCACGGTCAATCTTTCCGGCTCGTCGATAAATCTGTGAAATTCCGTGTCCGGTCCGAAATTATCGGATTGAGCTGCCGATGGCGGCGCGGGCGCGGGAGTTTCCTCAGCGCCCGCTTCTTTTTCAGCCAGGTCTTTTTTCAGCAGAAACTGCCCGCCGGCGTCTTTTACAAATGAAGCGGCGTTATTAAACGGCTCGGCATATTTGATGTAATAAGCCAGGTTGGCATTGCGAAAAGCGTTTTCGGGCTTGAGCGAGCGGCGGATGGTGTAAACGAAATCCCGGGCGGTGATCGGCGCGCCGTTGGAAAACTTCCCGGTTTTGCGCAAGCGGAAAAGATATTCCGTGCCGTCTTTGCTTACTTCCCAGCTTTCGGCGAGCGCCGGTATCGGCTCCATCGTTTTCGGATGATATTCGACCAGCCCGTCATAAAGAGCCATATAAATCCGCGCTTCGGGCTGCCCGGTTCCGAGCGCCGGGTCGAGCGATTCCGGCTCGGAGCCGGAAATGTAACGCAAAACGTTTTCTTTCGGAGCCTGCGTTTTACCCCAGAAACGATTGTCGGCGGAACTGCTGCAACTAGATACGAATAAAGACAAAATGACCAGAGCTATAACCAAACTCGTTTGGTTAAACTGAAAAAATCGCGCCATAACTTACGCTCCTTATTTTAATAAATACTGAAACTCTATAAAAGACTTGGGAAGAACCGATAGAAAACTTTACGTCGCTTAGGTTAAAATTAACACGTTCTAAACATTGCAAGCAAGCGATTTTTCGGTTTTCAATCTTACTTCTTAGATTTCGCGTCCCGGCTCGGCGGTTGCCAGTTATTATCTATTTTCACGCTTTTCAGCGAAGGCGCATCCAGCACGTTCGTCTCGAATCCCTGCACGTAGGGCTTGACCAGCGAATACGAAGTCGGAAAGTAAAGCGGAATCGCCGGCAGCTCGGCGAGCGCCTGTTCCTCGGTCAAAATCGTTTTTTCGACGCTTTCGGTCGGCGCGTTCGATGCGGCGGCTTCGCTTTCCGCCGTTTCATCTTTGGTAGTCGGCGCCGAATCCGCTTCCGCCGGTTTATACGCGGGTGTTTGTTTTTCGGTTTCGGTTTCGGTCGCGCCCTGCCCGTTTTCGCCTTCTTTTTTCTCTATTTCGCCGCCCGTAGAAGAAAACAGCGCGAGCATATTGGTCGCTTCGTCGGTCGTCGGCAACACGATGCCGCGCCGAATCAAATCGAAATCGCCGTTTTTCGCCGCCGTTTCAAATTCTTCGCCGTCCTTGATGATAATCTCCGTTTTGACGTTCAGATTTTTTTCCCACATTTTGGCGACCGCGCGCGCGATGCGGCGCTGCAAATCGTTGCGGTTAATCAAAAGCCTGACGACCGGAAAATTTTCGGTTTCGGCAAATCCGGCTTCGGCGAGAAGCGCTTTCGCCCTTTCGGCGTTTTGCACCAGTTTCGGCTCGTCAAACGGCAGATAATTGAAAGCCGGCTCGGTCGCGCCGTCCATTTCGTCTTCGGTCAGGCGCTCGCGCTCGATGGCAATCGCCAAAGCCTCGCGGACGCGACGGTCGCTGAACGGGTGATTTTTCGAGTTAAATTCATAAAAATTCAGCGCGCTGTGTTTCGTGCGGCGAAAATCGTCATAAGGCGTCAGCAATTTCAGCGCGAGAGGCTCGAAATTCGCGTTCGTAATGGCGTCGATTTCGCCCGCGCGATAGCCTTCCAGAGCGATTTCCGCGCTCTCGGTCGGCACGAACCGCACGCGTTCGAGATTGATTTCCTGCTTGTTCCAGTAATATTCGGCGCGGTCTAAGGTGACGCCGTCTTTGCCGATGGAAAAAATGCGAAACGCGCCGTTGGTGACGATATTGGCGTTCAGCTCGGCAGCTTCAAACTCCTTGCCGTCGCCGTAAATCGGGCGAAAAATCGGATGCGCGACCAGCGCGGGAAAATCCTTGTCCGGCTGCGCCAGAGAAACTTTCAGCGTGTAATTATCGACGGCTTCGACACCGAATTTAACTTCTTCCTTCGCCGGTTTCGATTCGGTTTTGTTTTCCGTTTTCGGGATTTCCGGTTTTCTTTCGTCAGGATTTGCTCTTTGCGGCGGCGGCACGGCGGCGGGCGTTGCCGCGTTTGTGTTGCTGTTCGATTGCAGGCTCTGCGTCAGCAATCTGCTAGCCGGATTTGTCGCGCCCGCCGAAATATCGATTTCTTCGCTGGCAAAAACCGGCAAAACGTGTTCCGTGTCCATCCCGATGATGTTTTTCAAAAGCTTTCGCTGCTGAACTTTTTCGCCGAGCGAAGCCAGCCGCTGCCAGGAGCGCACGAAATCTTTTGCCGTTACGCTTTCGCCGTTTGACCATTTGGCGTCTTTGCGCAGGTAAAACGTCCAGGTTTTAAAATCTTCGGCAGCCGTCCAGCGCGCGGCGACCGCCGGAACAGGCTCTAAAGTTCGCGCGTCCGTGTCGGTCAAGCCGTCGTAAACGGCGCGGACGATATCGGTTTCCGGCGGCGCGGAAGCGGCTGCCGGGTCAAAGGATTTCGGCATTTTGCCGTTGCTCCAGCGAAATTCCTGTTTCGGCGGCGGCGCGGTCTGCGCGTAGAAAGGCTCGGTTTTCGGTTTTTCCAGTTCGTTACAGGCGGCGAAAAACAATGGAGCCAGCAAAACCGGAAAAATCAGCCGCAGATAGACGCAGACGGACGCGGATAATTTAAATTTTTCCAATCTGCGTTCAACTGTGTTCATCTGCGGTTTCATTTTCTTAAAAATCACTCTTTACACTAAAAGTCTTAATTGCTCGAAAACTTCAACGGTTTGACGTCGCGCGGCTTCAAAGCCTTCGGTCGTGTTAATCAGAAAATCGGCGAAACGTTTTTTTTCTTCCTGCGGCATCTGCGCCTTGATTCTTTGCAGCGCCGCTTCGCGGCTCAAGCCGTTGCGCGCCATTAGACGCTCTATCTGAGTTTCCGGTTCGCACCAGACGACAATTAATTTGTCGAAGCGCGCGTAGCTGCCCGATTCAATCATTAAAGCCGCGTCGATAACGGCTATCGCGGCGGGCGATTCATTTTCTATCGAGTTGAGCCATTCATTCTGGGCTTCGATGACTAATGGATGCACGATTGAATTCAGCAGTTGTCGCCTGCTCTCGTCAGCAAAGACGAGAGCGCCGAGTTTCGCGCGATTTATCGTATTATCCGATTGTAGAACGTCTTTGCCAAAATTATCAACAACTAATTGCCAGCCGCGCGTCTCGGGCGCGACAACTTCGCGCGCCGTCCGGTCGGCATCCAGCACAAACGCGCCGAGCTCGCGCAGGATTTCGCCGACAAAAGTTTTCCCGACGGCGATCGAGCCGGTCAATCCAACTCTTAACATTTTCGTTTTAGATTTGCGATTAGCGATTGTGTCGTTTGGCTAATTTCTCGACGTTAAATTCCGCGATTTCGGCAAGCGTCAAACCGAGTTCGTCGGCGCAGGCGGAAATATACCACAAGACGTCGCCGAGTTCGTCCTTCAGCTTTCGGCGCGTTTCGTCTGTAATTTCGCCGCCGAAATCGCGTTGAATCTTTTTGACGATATTGGCGACTTCGCCCGCCTCGCCCGCCAGCCCGAGCGTCGGGTATTCCAGATTTTGCAAACGACGCGGATACAAAGCCGTCTGCTTGGCTTCCGCCTGATATTCTTCAAAATTCATATTTATTAAGGAATAAATTCTTTTCCTAATCTACGCGATGCGACTTTTCTTAAAAAAAACTTTCTTCGGAATTCAAAAGCGTTTTCCGGTAAATCCGGCGGGCAATCCTTTCGATTCAGAATATCAACCATCATTGCGCCGCCCATTGCGGAATCCAAATCGTTTTTGCCCAATTCATAAAGCTCTTTTAAAATTTCCGCGTTCGGATTTCGCTCTGAATCCATAAAATCGAGGAAAGCTCGCCAGCGATAATGTTCGGTGTTATTATCCTCGCCTTTGTTTCAATCGGTTTCCAACTCCAAGAGTTTTTCGGGCGCGACAATTCCCGAATCGATCCGTTTTCGAATAAATTCAAGCGTCTGAAAAATGTCCGCCGATTCAGCTGATCTTCCGCCGCATTTTCGCCGCGTCCAGAGTGTTTCGCATCAGCATCGCTATCGTCATCAGACCGACGCCGCCGGGAACGGGCGTAAAACTTCCGGCTTTGGCGCGCGCTTCTTTCGGATTGACGTCGCCGACCAATGTAAAACCGCGCTTTTCAATCGTGTTCAGGCGTTTTTCAATTTCGGTTTCGTCAAACATTTCGCGCGCCGAACCGGCGTCCGAAAAGTTATTCATACCGACGTCGATGACGGCAGCGCCTTCCTTGATATATTCGCCGCGAACGAATCCGGCGCGCCCGATTGCCGCGACCAGAATGTCAGCCTGGCGCGTGATTTCCGGCAGATTTACGGTGCGCGAATGGCAAATCGTGACCGTCGCGTTTTCCTGCAAAAGAAGCGCCGCCATCGGTTTGCCGACGATGTTGCTTCTGCCGACGATAACCGCGTGCGCGCCCGCAATATTAATGCCGGAACGCTTTAAAATCTCGATGACGCCCGCCGGCGTACAGGGCACGAGCGATTTTTGACCCTGCGCGAGCCGTCCGACGTTTATCGGGTGAAAGCCGTCCACGTCCTTTTCGGGATTGATGGTTTCGAGAATTTCCTTTTCGTCAATCTGCGGCGGCAAAGGCAGCTGCACCAAAATCCCGTCAACTTCGGCGCGATTATTTAAATCCGTGACCAGCCTGAGCAAATCCGCGTGCGTCGTTTCCGCCGCCAGATGATGATGCTCGGAAACCAGTCCGAGTTCCTGCGAAGTCTTCACTTTATTGCCGACGTAAACCGCCGACGCCGGGTCTTCGCCGACGCGGACGACCGCCAGGCGCGGGCGAAAACCGTGTTTCGATTCAAGCTGCGCGATTTCTTCGGCAACTTCCCTTTTGATGGCTTCGGCAATGTCTCTGCCGCTTAAAATTTGTGCTGTCATCGCTGTTTTTTAACCGTCAATAGGTTACAATAAGTTTGATTTCTATGCTACACGCCAAACTTTCCGCCGTTTTTTTCGTCGCGCTTTTCGCCGTTTCGGTTGCGGCTCAGGACTTTCCGCAAAAAATTCGCGCCGCTTTAGAAAACCGCGATTACGCGGCGGCGATTTCCGAACTCGAAACCCTGCGGCGCGAGGACAAAAAAGTTTTCGAGCTGAACAATTACGATTATCTGCTGGCGCGCGCGGCGGAAAAGCGCGGCGACTTTGCGGCGGCGATGGCGAATTATCAATCGGTCGTCAGCCGCAATTCGGTTTTGCGCGAATACGCGCTCTGGCACCTGTCGCAGCTGGCGCGGGCGAGCGGCAATCTGATGCTCGAACGCGTTTAC
>DASVRL010000114.1:0-58591 GCA_036388635.1 Pyrinomonadaceae bacterium | reverse complement strand
CGCCAGCTTTCGCGATTCACGTGAATGCGCCCGCCCGGGCGAAACAGATACCACGCCGCAAACAAAACGCCGCAGCCGCGACCAATCGTCGTGCCGACCGCCGCGCCCGTGACGCCCAGTTCGGGAAAAAACCAGACGCCGAAAATAAAAAACGGCGCGAGAATCATATTCAGCACGTTTGCCAACCACAAAACGCGCATCGCAATCGCCGCATCGCCCGCGCCGCGAAAAATCGCGTTGAGCAGAAACAGAAAAACGACCGCCGCATTGCCGCCGAGCATGATGCGCATAAAAGGCGTGCCCATCTCGACCACTTGCGGCTCGGCGCCGAGAAGCGCCAGAAACGTCGGCGCGAGAATGATTCCGATGGCGCTCATCACGAGCGAGACGATGACGCCGAGATAAATCACGTGCGCCGCCGATTTTGCCGCGCCTTCAGCGTCTTTTTCGCCGATACGACGCGCGATGGTCGCCGTCGCCCCCATACTCAAACCGATGGCGACGGCATAAATCAGAGCCATCAACGATTCGGTCAGACCGACGACCGCCACGGCGTCGGCGCCCAATTTGGCGACAAAGAAAATATCGACCAGCGCAAACAGGCTTTCGCCAAACATTTCCGCAATCATCGGAACGGACAGAATGAAAATCGCCTGCCCGATTGAACCGGTCGTAAAATCGCGCTGCGAGCCGAATAAAGCCTCGCGCACGATAGACCAAAAAGAATTATTCTCCGTCTCCAAGACAGAGTTTTCCGAACTTTGCTGCATATAAAAAACCTATATTGTATTTATGAAACGAAACCGATGCGAGATTTGTTCGTCGCGCGAGTTGTTTATCTACGCGAGCGAAACAAACAGGAAATTTGCGGAGAAGTGTTTAGGAGACAAGTATTTTCATGATTTTGAGAAGATACCACAAGCCCGGATAAAATTTCAATCGCCGAAAAGTTAATTTTAATTTAAATTCTTTACGGCTGGAAAAATCCGATTATCTGAAGCAGAAAAATTCCGCCGGCGCCGCCGAGCGCCGCGCCGCCTAAAACCTGTCGCAGGCTGTGTCGCTCAAGCCTGACGCGCGACCAGCCGACGGCGACCGCAAGCAGAATAAAAAATGCCGCCCAGCCGTAATCGATTGCCGCCAGCGAAACGGCGCAGTAAGCGGCAAAGGTTAAATGCAGTGAAATTTTCGACCATTGATTGATAAACATCGCCGCCGGCAATAAAACCACGCTGATAATCATTCCAATCAGCAGCGGGAGCGGAAAATCCAGAAGGCGAAAAACCAGACAGGAAAACGCCGCGACCGCAACGGCAATCGGGTAAAAATTGCGGCGCTCGGAAGGCTCGGAAATGTCGTGGTCTGTCCATTTTCCGGCAACGACGCGGCGGCGAATAATAAATAAAAGCGGAATAACCGTCACCAGAATCGTAATGATTCCAATGGTTAATGCGCGACCGGGCGACGCGTTGCGCAGCGCGACGATAAGAACCGTCAGCGGCAGCAAGACAAGCGGATGTCCGAGAACCGAAAAAAAGCGCGCCGCTTTGTATGAATTTGTCTGCCGGCTCGATTTCATTTCGGCGATTTATTTTCTTCAACGGCGACGGCTTTCCGCACTACGATAATCTGTTTGCCGAGAAGCGGTCTGCCGCGCGCGGCTTGGATAAAAACCGTCGTAAAAGACGCAAAATACAGCATCGCGAAAATGACTGTCAGGGCGGTCGTTCGTATCGGAGAAAAACGTTTTTGCAGAAAAACGACCAGCAAAGCGAAAAGCGGCACGACCTGCAAAGCGTGCAGCCCGACAAAATGCGCGACGCGCAAATCGCCGCCTTCCGCGCTCCAGTTGACAAGCGGCAAACCGGTGCCGCCGTCCGGCGCGCCGACTGCGTGCCCGGTCTGCGCCGACATATAACCGCCTTCAAAGCTTCCGAGCAGAAACACAATCAAACCCAGCCGCATTCCCCAGAGAATCGCTTTCGGCAATTGAAAATCGGCGCGAAAATAAAGAAAAGTCAGATAAATAATCAGCAGCGAATTGATCACAATCATCAAGCCCATCGCGCTGAAAACCGCGCCGTCAAACGCGTTGGAATTATTGAAATGCGAGGTCGTCCCGCGCGCCGACTGCATCGTGATTAAAATAATCTCGCCGATCTGCATCGCTATCGTGCCGCGCGCAATCACGCGCGAAGCCTTTTCATAACCGCGCAGGAAATAGAGATAAACCGCGACCGTCCAGACAAAAATCGCAATCGAACCGGCAAATTTCATCGGCTTTATCCACCGATTAATGCCGAGAATCTGCTGCGAATCGAAAAGCGAAAGCGACGCCAGAATCAAAAACAAAACCGCAAATCCGCCGCCCGTTATCATCAGCGGGCGCTGATTTCGCCATAAATCGCTTAAAAATTCCTTTATACTCATTGCGTTTCTCCTCGCGCGGCAGCCTGATTCCGAACAATTAATCGCAAAATGTGATAAAGCAAAAATCCGATTGGTCCGAGCATAAACGTCAAAAACAAACACGGGATGACGAACCAGTGCGAAATTCCGCGCGCCTGCGCGTCTTTCACTTCCCAGCTGCCGACGAATAAATCAAAGGCGAGATAATGAATCCAACCCGCCAGAACGTTCCATTGATTGGTGAAAAGCTTCATCACGTCCGCCAGCGAGCCGAATCCGCCTTCGGTTCTGCCGAAAAACGAAATAATCAAAACCAGATAGGCGACCGACAAAAGAAGCGGAATCAGACCGGAGAGAACCATCTTCCGCGTCCAGCTCCAGCGCGGCGCAAAGACCAGCAAAAGCCAGCCGACCAGAGCCGCTAAATTGGCAATCGAAAAAATCGTTTCCGCGTTCATATCGTTTTCTCCTCTCTCGCTGCAGGCGTAAAAATAATTTTTGAACACTGTCAATTAACAGTGTTAAGTTAAAGGTCAAAAAATTTTATTCCGGTTTTTGACCGACCGCTAAACCTTTCAGCATCGTGTCGATCACCGAATTGACCAGCTTTTTTTTATCGACGAACGGAAAGCCTTCGTGACCGATAAGCAGCGCCGTGACGCCGTGAATGCCCGCCCAGAGCGTCTGGCTGACGAGGTTGACGTCGCCTTTTTCGAAATCGCCGTTTGCCATACAATCGGCGACGCCGCGCCGCATATAATCAAACGCTTTTTCGCCCAGCGAATCGGCATAATTATTTTCCATACCGCCCAGATTTTCCGTTAAAGGCAGCATAAAAGTTACTTCGTAATGTTTCGGGTGCGCCAAGCCGAATTCGACGTAAGCCTGCAAACCGGCGCGAAAACCCTTCAGAGTCGTGCCGTGTTTTTTGCCGATTGAATGCAATTTCTGCCCCAATTTAGCAAACGTTTCGTCGCAAATCTGGCGGAGCAAATCGTTTTTGTCTTTAAAATAAAGATAAATCGTCGTCGGGCTGTATTCGATTTTATCGGCAATTTTCCGCATCGAAACGCTCTGGTATCCTTCTGCGGCAAACATCTCGCGAGCCGTGTCCAGAATCACCTGCCGCAAATTTTCCTTTTCTCGCTGTCGCCGCTCTTTAACACTCATAATTTACTTAACGCTGTTAAGTCCGATTTAAAATTACTTTACCGGCTTATTCTTGTCAAGCGTTTTTTTTGAAAAGTCACACGCCGCTGCCGCTGCCGCTGCGAAAAATTTTATTCAAATATTCGATTGCCGCATTCGGCGCAGCGCCCGACGAAAGCATTCCGATGTAATTATCCGGTCGCAGCAGCACCGTAAAAGATTCGCGCGCGCCGAAGGTTTCCGCAATCTTCGGATACAAAGGCAGAACGTGAAAGTCCATCAAATCGGCGTATCCGGTTTTGAATTCCGCCGGTAAATCCGGCACGCCGCCCGTGCCGTCGAAAAAAGTCAGAAGATGGAATTTCGGCTCGCGCAAGCGGTCGTAAATACTCGCGCCTTCAATCTCGAAATACGGCATCCGCTCGCCGGCTTTAATCGAAAAACTTCCGCCCGCTTCGCTTAATGGGCTTTGATGATAATTGATTCCGATTTGCGAAATACGCGGGAAAACGAATTTTTTTACGGCGTCGAGATTAAACGCGGCGCCGGCGATATACGGAAAAACGTTGGTTCGGAAATAAGCGAGAAAGGCATCGGGGCTGGCGACCAGATTAAAAAAGCGGTCGGTCGTCTTCAGAAGATTTTCCGCATTTTCGAGCCTTTCCTGATTGTAAGTTTCCAGAATTTTTGCGTCGGCTTTGCCGCGCAGAACCATCGCCGTTTTCCAAGCCAGATTGTAGCCGTCCTGGATGCCGGTATTCATTCCCTGCGCTCCGGCAGGCGTGTGAATATGCGCGGAATCGCCCGCCAGAAAGCATCTGCCGACGAAAAATTTATTGACACGGCGCGTGTGGACTTTGTAGGTCGAAAACCAGTTGACGCCGGTTATGTCGAGGTCGAGTTCGGCGTCTTTTTTGATTTGCGCTTCTATTTCTTCATACAAAACCTCGCCTTCGTCTTTCGCAAATTCTTCAGGAAAGGTGCCGACGATGCGAAAATGCCTATCGCTGCCGACCATCGGGAAAAAGGCGAGCAGATTGTTTTTCATTAAAAAAACGTGCAGCGCGTCGTGGCTGAATTTCCAGTTAATCTCGATGTCGGCAACATAAAACATCCGTTCAAACGTACTGCCCTCAAACGTCAGACCGAGCGAATGACGGACAAAACTTTTCGCGCCGTCGCAGCCGACGAGAAATTTCGCCTCGACGGTTTCGGTTGCGCCGCCTGCCGTTTTGACGTTTGCTTTGACGCCCGTTTCATCCTGCGAAAAACTTTCGAGCGCGGTTTGCCAACGAACGTCTCTGCCGCGCGATTTGATAAAATCATATAAAATCTTTTCGTGCCTGCCCTGTTCGACCAGCAAGACGAACGGGTACGGACTCAAGCCTTTGCCGATTTCATTAAACTCGATTTCGCCGCGCACCTCGCCGCCGACAATCATCCGCGCTTTTTCGGCAAGCGCGCCCTCGGCAATCAAACTTTCCGCCAGATTGATTTGCTCGTAAATTTCCAGCGTGCGCGCCTGCACGCCGATAGCTTTCGAATGCGGCGTAGTCGTTTCTTTTTTATCGAAAATCACGAAATCGACGCCGTATCTGATAAATTGTCCAGCCAGCGCCAGCCCGGTCGGTCCGGCACCGGCGATAATCACGTCAGTTTTCATATGTTTTCCTCGAAACGATAAGTATAACCCCGATTAAAAAAAATGTTTATTTTTCCGCAGCACGATGTTAAAGTTATAGCTGAAACACAAGTTTTTTCAATCGTTTAAGGGAGGAAAAATATTTTATGCCAGCCAAAAAAGACAGTCAAAAATCGAGCGGCTCGAAATCGACTTCGGCAAAATCAAAAAGCGGCGGAAAGAAATCCGCTAACAAGAGCGTTGCAGGTGAGATTCTGGACAAGGCGAAAGACGCCGCCGGCGAGATTCTGACCGGCGCAGCGCAGGGCGCGGCAATTGGAGTTTTGGGCGTGGTCGCTGACGCTGTCAGCGGTGTGATAGAAGGCGGAGACGCCGGAACGAAAGGCACCGACAGCGCCGGAAAATCAACGAAATCCAAAGGCGCGGGCACAAGCGGCGGCAGCAGCAGCGGCAGTAAAGGCTCTTCGTCAAAAGCGAAAAGCGCAAGCTCGTCTTCAAAAGGTGGAGCGGCGAAAGCCAGCGGCGACTCGGCAACGAAAGGCGCGGGCAGCGCCGGCGGCGCGGCAAAGTCTAAAGGCGGAGCTTCAAGCGGCGGCGGCAGTAGTAAAGCCGTTTCGTCAAAAGCCGGCTCATCCGGCGCCGGAAAATCGTCGAAAGCCAAAAGCGCAGCCAGCGCAAAACCGGGCGGTGACGCCGGAACAAAAGGTACGGGCAGCGCGGGCAAAGCGGCAAAATCGAAGAGTTCCGGCGGCGGCACAGCAGCCAAAAGCTCCAGCGGCGGCGGCAGCGGCAGCAGCGGCGCGGCTAAAAGCTCAGGCGGCGCGGCGAAAGGCGCGGCGGCTAAAAGCAGTAAATCTGCGGCGGGCAAAAGCGGCGGTAAAACAGCCAGCGGCGGCAGCGGCAGCGGCGGCGGCAAGGCTAAAAAGTAAATAATTTCGCTTAACGAAAATTTGCCCGCGAAAAGCGCGAAAAGTGAAGCCGAACAGGTTTGAGATTTCAAATCCGAAATTTCGAATGGCAGGCTTCGCTTGCCATTCTGCGGCTTCATTTTCTTTTTCGCGTACTTTCGCGGGCAAATTTTCGTATCTTTTATAATATAATTTGCCGGTTGCCGAACCGCCGGTTCTTGACTTGCCAAAAGTTTCCGCGTAAAAATTCCTTACAACTGGCATTCTTCTATAAAACTTATGAATTTCAAATTGAAGCGTTCCGGCTTTTCTTTATTTTTCATCGGCGTTTTTCTGCTTTCGGCAATTTGCGTTCGCGCCGACGAAGTTGATAGATACGTCCGCGCGCAGCTTGCCGAACGGCATATTCCCGGCGCGGCGATTGCCGTTATCAAAAACGGGCGCGTCGTCAAAACCGAAGGCTACGGACTGGCGAGCGTCGAATTTAACGTGCCGGTGACGAAAGAAACCGTCTTTGAAATCGGCTCGGTTTCCAAACAGATTACCGCCGCGGCGATTATGCTTCTGGTCGAAAAGGGTAAAATAAATCCGGACGAAAAAATCTCGAAATATCTGCCGAACACGCCGGACGCCTGGGAAAACGTCAGCGTCCGCAATCTTTTGACGCACACTTCCGGCATTAAAAGCTACACGGGTTTATCGGGCTTTGAATTGACGAAAAGATTGAGCCGCGACGAATTTATCAAGGCGCTCGCCGCGCAGCCGCTCGAATTTGAAACCGGCGCGCGCTACCAATACAGCAACAGCGGCTACAATCTTCTGGGCTTTATCATCGAGACGGTTTCCAATGAATCCTACTGGGATTTTACAAGGGAAAGAATTTTCAAACCGCTCGGAATGGATAAAACCGCCGACCGCGACCCGAAATATATAATTCCGA
Source organism: Pyrinomonadaceae bacterium (assembly GCA_036388635.1). Taxonomy (GTDB): domain Bacteria; phylum Acidobacteriota; class Blastocatellia; order Pyrinomonadales; family Pyrinomonadaceae; genus JALZHR01. The sequence continues at coordinate 51,543 of DASVRL010000114.1, read as the reverse complement.
ATCGCGCGACCGGATACGAATGGCAGGACAATCGACTGGTCGGGCGCGATTACGATTTGACGGACGTTTTCAGCGCGGGCGCGATCGTTTCGACGGTCGAGGATTTAGCGAAATGGGAAGCGGCTTTGCGCGGCGAAACGCTGCTGAAAAAAGAAAGCAAAGCGCAGATGTGGACGCCCGTGACATTAAACGACGGAAAGCCTTACCCGTACGGTTTCGGTTTCCGGCTTTCAGAAATTCGAGGGCACAAAATCGTCGGGCACAGCGGGCAGACAGCCGGTTTCGGGGCGAATATCTCGCGCTATACGGACGACGATTTGACCGTCATTGTTTTGACAAATCTCGGCGAAATCGGGATGGGCACACTGCTCGCAAACGGGATTGCGAAAATTTATATTCCGGCGATTTCGCTGAAAGCCTTAAAAAAATCGCCGACCGAACCCGAAGCAAAGATTTCGCAAACGATTTCGAACGCCCTGCGCGAGCGATTGGAAAATAAATTAAATTCCGATTACCTGACGGACGGCTTGATAAAATCGCTTTCCACCGAACGCGCGAAATCCGGCAATCAACGCGTCGCTTCTTTCGGCGCAATCAAAAATCTAGTCTTCGTCGGCGCTGAAACTTCCGGCAATAACAAAATCTATCGCTACAAAGCCGAAACGCCGAGACGAATTTTCCTGTGGCGTTTTACGGTTAATGACGCGGGTAAAATTTCGGAAATGACGCTCGAAGAAGAAGAGTAATCAAACGCAGAACGCCGAATGCGCAGTGCAAAATTAAGGAAATATTTAATTTTGCACTGCGCATTCGGCGTTAATTACGTTTTGCCTTTGACTGGCTTTGGTCAAATTATCATATTCATTTTAATTCCCTTTCAAGAATCCACCGATAGCTTTGATGATGCATTTCTTTAAGCTCGCCCGGTGTAATCCAGACCAGCTCGTGCTTGCCTTTCCGCTCGGTTTTATCCATTAACGACGCGCGATAAAAGCGGCATTCTTTGGCGGTATATTGCTTTTCTCTCGCCGAATAAAAATACTCAATCGCTTCGTCTATTTTTTCTCCGACCTCGATGTGAAAACCGATTTCTTCCGCCGCTTCACGGCGCAAAGTTTCCGTGTCGCTTTCGCCCGCGTCGATTCCGCCGCCGACCAGAAAATACGTGTCATAACCGCTCGCCTTTAAGACGCCCGCTCGACCGTCTTTTATAATCACGCCGTAACTTCCCGCTCTTTGCAGATATTCAACGCCTTCCGCTTTTTCGCCGAATTCCTTCATTCGTTAGTTTAAAAATTCAGAATCAATTCGCCGCCCGTCTCCGAAATCGAAACGCTGCCGCCGCTCGTCAGCTTGCCGAATAAAATCTCGTTTGCCAGCGGCTGTTTGATTTTTTCGTGAATCAGGCGCGACATCGGGCGCGCGCCGTAGCGGGCGTCAAAACCGTTTTTCGCCAGCCATTCGCGCGCCGCTTCGTCCAGTTTGACGAGCACGCGTTTTTCCATCAACTGACCGTTCAGTTCCTTGATGAATTTGTCCACAATCAGCTTGATGATGTCCAAATCCAAAGCCTTAAACGGCACCCACGCGTCGAGACGATTGCGAAATTCCGGCGTAAACGTGCGCTCGATAACGCCCTTTGCCTGTCCTTTTGTTTCAGTTTGATTGCGAAAACCGACGCCGCCCGAAGACAGTTCGCGCGCGCCCGCGTTGGTCGTCATAATCAAAATCACGTTGCGAAAATCGGCTTTTTTGCCGTTGTTGTCGGTCAGGGTCGCCGAATCCATCACCTGAAGAAGCAGGTTGAAAAGATTCGGATGAGCTTTTTCGATTTCGTCCAGCACCAGAACGGCGTGCGGCGTCCGCATAATCGCTTCGGTCAAAAGCCCGCCCTGGTCGAAGCCGACGTAACCGGGCGGCGCGCCGATTAATCGGGAAACCGTGTGCGGCTCGGCGTATTCGCTCATATCGTAGCGCAGAAATTCGATGCCGAGCTGCTCGGCGAGCTGTTTGGAAAGTTCGGTTTTGCCGACGCCGGTCGGACCCGAAAACAGGAACGAGCCGACGGGTTTGGTTTCGTGCCCGAGACCGGCGCGCGAAATCTGAATCGCATCGACGACTTTATTAATGGCTTCTTCCTGCCCGAAAATCACGCTTTTCAAATCCTCGCGCAGAGTTTTCAGGCGGTCTTTTTCGTCGGCGACGACGGTTTTCGGCGGAATTTTCGCCATTCGCGCAATCGTGTTTTCGACCATCGCGACGGAAATTCGTTTCGGACGTTTGTCTTCCGGCAGAAGTTTTGTCGCCGCGCCGACTTCGTCGATGACGTCAATCGCTTTATCGGGCAGAAAACGGTCGTTGATGTATTTTCCGGCGAGCTCCGAAGCGGTTTTCAGCGAGGCGTCCGTGTAATGAACGCCGTGATGCTCTTCGTAAAAACGTTTCAAACCTTTCAAAATCTGGTAAGTTTCGTCAATCGTCGGCTCGCCGATTTCGATTTTTTGAAAACGTCTGGCTAAGGCTCTATCGCGTTCAAAAGCGGCTTTGTATTCGCTGTAGGTCGTCGAGCCGATACAGCGCAAATCGCCCGCCGCCAGCGCCGGTTTCAGGATGTTGGAAGCATCCATCGCGCCGCCCGACACGGCGCCCGCGCCGACAATCGTATGAATCTCGTCGATGAAAAGAATCGAGTTTTCGTGTTTTTTCAGGTCGTTGATAATGGCTTTGAAACGCTGTTCGAAATCGCCCCGGTAACGCGTTCCGGCAAGCACCGCGCCCATATCGAGCGCGAAAACTTTCGCGTCTTTTAAGACCTCCGGCACGTCGCCTTCGCTGATTTTCAGGGCTAAACCTTCCGCCAGCGCCGTTTTGCCGACGCCCGGCTCGCCCACATAAAGCGGATTGTTTTTCTTGCGGCGGCAGAGCACCTGAATCGTGCGCTGGATTTCCGCCGTGCGCCCGATTATCGGGTCGATTCCGCCTGTCTTTGCCAGCGCGACCAGCTCGACCGTGAAAGATTCCAGCGGTTTCGGACGTTTTCCGCCCGCAGCGCGTTCTTCGGCAAATTCCGCGTCTTCGTCTTCGATTCCGGTTTCCAAATCGTTGAAAAACAAATTGTCGTTTTTGGAAATGCCGTGCGCGATGTAGTTCAAAATGTCGAGCCGCGTGACGCCCTGCTGCTGCAAAAGGTAAACGGCGTAAGACTGCTCGGTCTGAAACAGCGCCGCCAGAATATTTCCGCCGTCGACGGCGCGCCGCCCGCTGCCTTCGGCTTGCATCATCGCGTATTGAATGATGCCCTGAAAGGTCGAGGTCAGCTCCGGCATCAGCTGCACCTTGTCGGGCAAAATTTCCAGAACGTTGCTGAAATATTCGTCCAGACTCGCCGCCAGCTTTTCCAGATCCGCGCCGCAATTCACCAAAACGTCGCGCGCCGTCCGGTCTTCCAGAAGCGCGTAAAGCAGATGCTCCAAAGTCACGTATTCGTGTCGTCTTTTCACGGCTTCGTCAACCGCGATTCCCAAAGTTTCTTCTAATTCTTTCGTTAACATAAATCTAAAAAAACATAAATCTAAAAACTTAAATAATTCTATTCTTCCTCGACCGTGCAAAGCAGCGGATACTCGTTCGCGCGCGCCATATTTATCGCTTTTTCGGCTTTCATCGTGGCGATTTCGTACGTGTAAACGCCCGCCACGCCGATGCCTTCCGTATGCACTTTGAACATAATCGTGAAGGCTTCCATATCCGAGCGATGAAAAATCGTCCGCAGGACATAAACGACAAAATCCATCGTCGTAAAATCGTCGTTGTGCAAAACGACTTTGTAAAGCGGCGGCTTTTCCAGCTTTGTCTCGCTCTCTGTTAAAACATCAGTGTCAAAATCGGGAACATTCGGCATAAAATAATTTTGCCACAGTGGGACGGAGATTCACAGAGAGAAATTCAAACAGGAGGCGCAGGATTGACGGGAAAATTTAAAACTAAAAACGTTGAAATTTATTCTTTTATCCCGTCTATCCCGCCCGTTTGAATCTGCCGTTAAATTTCTCCAATCTCAAAATAAGTCTTAATCGCTTTATACGCGCCCGCATTGTTTAAGATGTCGAAAACCCGCGCGTAGTTTTCCAAGCCTTTGACCGGATGCGTCAGCATTCGCCCGAGCCAGCCCGGATACATCGCTTCGGCGAGCGCCAAATCCTTGACGCCCAGCTCGAAATGCTCGCGGCTGGCATTGACCGTGCCGAACATCGCGCGGTTTCCGAGCACAAAGCTTTGATTGATTTTGTCCGCCGGAACTTCCGCCCTTCTATCGCCGCCCGTGACCGAAGATAAAATCAAAACGCCGTTTTGATTCAGGCTCTGCATCGCGTCAAAAACAATCGGCGAAAATCCGGTGCATTCAAAAATCAAATCGTATTCGCCGTATTTTTTCACCGAATCTGTGACGGAAATCTCTTCGGTCGAATCGTAAGTCGCGCCTAGCTCCCGGCAAAGCTCGGCGTTCAGATAACCTTCGCGCGCCTGTTTGCCGAAGCCGTGAACCTCGTAGCCGCGCAGCCGCAGAGCCATTACGGTCAAAAGTCCGACGCTGCCCGTGCCCAAAACGGCGGCGGTTTTCGGTCGCCAGATTTTCAAGCGCTCCTGAATGTCGGAAGCCTGTTTCAAACCTTTTTCGATAATCGAAAGCGGCTCTAAAAGAACCGCAATCTCGGCGATGGCGGGCGGCACCTTGACGAGAAAATCCGCGCTTTCGGCGTAAAATTCCGCCATAAACCCGTGCAGGCGTGAAATGCCGCGCTCGAAATATTCGTCGTCGGTCGTAAAATCCTGCTCGCCGATTGAATCGTAAAAACTTTTTCCCGGACGCCTGACGGTCGCGACGACGTAATCGCCTTTTTGGAATTCTTTAACGTTTTCGCCCGTTTCGACGACGCGCCCGAAATTTTCGTGACCGAGCACGAGAAAATCGAAGCCGTCGGGCGCGACGCCGTATTCGGCATTATTGATTTCGCGGTCGGTTCCGCACGCGCCGACGCGCAAAACTTCGACCAGCACGCCGCGCCCGTTCGGCATGTCGGCTGGTTTAGGCGCGTCCATTTCGACCAGATGCACGCTGCCCGTTTGCTTCGGCGTCACGGCTATTGCTTTCATAAATTATAGTTTACCTTTTATCCCTATTTTGCGTAATAACCGCGCTTGGTGCGAACGATTAATTTCGGCTGGTTTTTAATTTTCACGTTCAGGCTGCGCCACTCGCCGCCGCGCGTTTCGTTTTTCGATTCGTAGCCGAGACTGTAGACGCGGCTCAAATCGTCGATTATTTTTTCGTAAATCCCGTTTAAATCATTGATTTTCCTGGCGTGATAATTTTGCCCGCCGGTTTCTTCGCCGAGCATTTCCAGGCTTCTGCGACCTTGACGGACGGCTTTTTTATACCAATCGATGTCTACGCTTTCGGCATCCAGATAAATCGGGAAAATGGTCGTTTCGTTTTGCCTGACCAATTCCAAAAGCTCGGTAAAAGTCGTTTCCGAAGGTGCGGTCGCCGGATTTAAGCCGATGATGTTGCCCGTCGCCGGGTCGGGCGAGTTGCGCCGCGTCCACCGTTGAATGTCCTGAAGCAGCGAATTGTCCACGCCGTCGGTCATAAAAACGACGGCGCTGCGCCGACCGGCGCTCTGCGTTTTAATAATATTATCGTAAGTAAATTTCAGCCCGTCCCAGACCTTCGAGCCGCCCTGCGCTTTAATTGTTTTAACCTTTTCCAGCAGAACTTTTTTATCCGTCGTCAAATCCGCGACGATTCGCGCCTCGTGCGTAAAGATCACGACCGCGACGCGGTCTGACGGGCGCGCTGCCTGGACGAAACGCTGCGCCGATTCGATTATCAAATCCAGTTTTCCTTTGACCGAGCCGGAAAGGTCGAGCAATAAAATCAAATCGAAAGGCTTGTCGGTCGTCGAAAAAAACGCGATTTCCTGCTCCTTTCCGTCTTCAAAAACCGCAAAATCCTCTTTCTTCAAATTCAAATTTCCGGCGCTCGACAAATCTTCGTTCAAAACGCGTGCGTTCATATTCACCAGCTGCGTCTCGACCTTAACGACTTCGTTTTCGTCATCTTCCAAACCCAAGCCTAACGCGGCGGCGGCGGTCTCTTTATTCTTCGCCGGCTGCTTCAAAACCGGCGGCACGGGCAGGCGCGGCGATTTGATCACCACCGATTGGAAGCGAACCTCCAATTCCTTGATAAAAGCGGCGAGCGGCGGCAAATCGTAAAGCGCGCGCCAACGGTCGAGCCTTTCCTCGTTTAAAATCGGATACAGATAAATCATCTCGTTTTTAACGTGACTCTGCGTTCCGAATATCTGCGGCTGACCGCCGCCGAGCCGGATGCTGTCAATCAGCCACGCCAGATTGGCTTTCGAGACCAGACCTTTTTCCGCCGCCGCCGACAGAACCGGAAAAAATTCTTTTTGCAGTTCGAACGCCTTGTTGTTTCTGATTAGCGACAAAGCCGCCGCGACGGCGTCTTCGCCGACCATTTCATTGGTCAGCCAGCCGTTTTCCTTAACGATTTGACACAATCGAAGCAGTTGAGTTTCGCTCAGCTGATTGGCTTCAATGATTAGCTTCGGGTTTTTCTCGCCGCTCTCGACGACTTTCAGATTCAGTTCGGTGCGCGCCGTCTGCATTTTCAGCAATTCTTCGCGCACCTTTTTATTTTCCGGCGCCTTTTGCGTCGCGTTGATGGAATCGACGATTTTTTTCGCTTCTTCTTCGGTAAAACATCTTCCCTGCGCCGGAGCCTGCGCCGAGAAAACCAGAATCAGGACGAATACTGCAAATCCGAAAATTGAACCCTTCATAAAAACCCCTGGTCTCTTAGGAATATTCTCCTATCTGCTGCAAAATTTTGCCAATCAAGCCCGTCCAGCCCGTCTGATGACTCGCGCCGAGACCCAAACCGTTGTCGCCGTGAAAATATTCATAGAAAAGGATGTAATCGCGCCAGTTTTCGTTCGATTGAAATTTTTCGATTTTGCCGTAGACGGCTCGCCTGCCTTCCGAGTCTTTCAAAAATATCTGGGTCAGGCGTTTCTCGAGTTCCTGCGAAACCTGCCAGAGCGTCAGCATTCTGCCCGAGCCGGTCGGAAACTCGACTTTAAATTCGTCGCCGTAATAAAAATCGAATTTTTGCAGAGCTTCAATCAAAAGATAATTGACCGGAAACCAGACCGGACCGCGCCAGTTCGAATTGCCGCCGAAAGTCCCGCTTCTTGATTCCGCCGGCTCGTAATCGAGCCGGTATTCCCGGTCGTCGAGACGCAAAGTATAAGGATTCGCTTTGTGCCAGCGCGAGACGGCGCGAATGCCGTAATCCGACAAAAACTCGTTTTCCGAAAGCATCACGCGCAGAACGCGCTGCAGACGCTCGCGATTGACCAGCGCCAGAATGCGTCGATTTTCTCTGCCCGGCAATTGGGCGCATTCGATCGAGTCGGTCAAATCGGGTCGATGCTGCAGAAACCAATCCATCCGCCGCTTGAAATCCGGCAATTCGTCGAGCCAAGCCTCTTCGACGGTTTCGACCGCGAAAAGCGGAATCAGCCCGACCATCGAGCGCAGTTTCAGAGGCATCTGCTTTCCGTCCATATGCAGCACGTCGTAATAAAATCCGTCGCGCTCGTTCCAAAGCTCGGTTTGTTCCTCGCCGATGTTGTTCATCGCGTCGGCGATATAAACGAAATGCTCGAAAAATTTGCTCGCCACGTCTTCGTAAACCTTGTCTTCTTTCGCCAGTTCGAGCGCGATGGCGAGCATATTCAGGCTGAACATCGCCATCCACGAAGTTCCGTCCGATTGCTCGACCTGCGCGCCCAGCGGCAGCGGCGCGCTGCGGTCGAAAATGCCGATATTGTCGAGCCCGAGAAAGCCGCCCTCGAAAACGTTGTTGCCTTCAAAATCCTTGCGATTGACCCACCATGTAAAATTCAAAAGCAGTTTGTGAAAGATTTTTTCCAGAAAGGCGCGGTCGGCTTCGCCGCCGCGACGGCGCGCCTCGATTTTATAAACTCTGAGCGCCGCCCAGGCGTGAACCGGCGGATTGACATCTTCAAATTTCCATTCGTAAGCCGGAATCTGCCCGTTCGGATGCATATACCATTCGCGCAGCATCAGGATAAGCTGGCGCTTGGCAAAATCCGCGTCGATAATCGCCAGCGGAATGCAGTGAAAAGCCAAATCCCACGCCGCATACCACGGATATTCCCATTTGTCCGGCATCGAAACGACGTCCGCGTTATACAGATGCGTCCATTTCGAATTTCTCCCGCTCTCTCTTTGTTCCGGCGGTGCGGGCTGTTTCGCGTCGCCTTCGAGCCAGTCCTTGACGACGTAGTGATAAAACTGCTTTGACCAGAGCATTCCCGCAAACGATTGCCGCATCACGTTTTTCGCGTCGCCGGACAAATTATCAGGAATAATTTCCGCGTAAAATTCGTCGGCTTCAACGATGCGCCGTTGAAAAATCTCGGCGCAATCTTCGACGAAGGTTTCACCGCTCTTCAATTCCCGATTTGTAAAACGCAGGTAAATCGTTTCGCTCGACGCCGGCGCTAAATTAAAAACGTAGTGCGCCGCCGCTTTCGTTCCCGTCTGATTCGGGTTGACGGCATCGTTTTTTTGGTTGACGACGAAATCGCCGATGCCGTCTTTGACGTATTCGGAAAGATTCGGCGCGCCGAAAAGTTTTTTATTGTTCGTTTCGTTTTCGGTAAAAAGCAGCTTCGGCGCGCCCGCGCAGTAAAGCCGGCGCGCGCCTAATTCATTGTGTTCGAGCTTGACGATTGCAAGATTTTCCGTCTTCTCGATTTCCTCTTTTTCCAGATGCGGTTTCGCAACGTCCGGCGACCACGACCAGACGTTGCGAAACCAGACGGTCGGCAAAACGTGAAGCGGCGCGGCTTCGTCCGAACGATTGACGGCGGTGATTTTTATACAAATATCTTCGTCGTCGGCTTTGGCGTATTCGATGAAAACGTCCGTATATTTGTCCGCCTCAAAAATTCCGGTGTCCATCAATTCAAATTCCGGCTGCGATTTGTCGCGCCGGAAATTCTCGTTTTTCAGCTGTTCATACGGAAACTCGGCGTGCGGATATTTATACAAAAATTTCATATAGGAATGCGTCGGCGTCGAGTCCAGATAAAAATAATATTCCTTGACGTCTTCGCCGTGATTGCCCACATTTCCGCCGACGCCGTAGAGCCTTTCTTTCAAAATCGGGTCGCGCTCGTTCCAGACGGCGACGGCGAAACAGATTCCCTGTTTGCGGTCGCAGATGCCGGCAATGCCGTCCTCGTTCCAGCGAAAGGCGCGAGATGCCGCCGTCTCAAACGGAAAATAATCCCAAGCCGCGCCGTCCGCCGAATAATCTTCGCGAACGGTTCCCCACGCCCGCTCGCTCACGTAACAGCCCCAGCGCTTCCAGTCTTTTTCGCGTAAGCGCGCCTGTTCCAGACGTTTACGCTCGGCATTCAAAACATTTTCGGTGGTCATAAATTTCTTAAAAGAATGTCATATTTAACGATTTCAAGTCCAGCATTTATATTCCGCGTTAAAAATTAATGGACGAACCGCGAAAACTCTGGTAAATTCGCAGAAAATACGGTTTTCTTTTTTCCGATGTCCGAAGGCTCGCGGTTTGAATTTTTTTATAATGCATTACTGAAAAACAGCCCTAATTAAATGTATGTAGATTTTACCGCGAAATGAGAAAAGATTTGTTTTCAGCCCACGAGCGCCCGCAGTCGGAAAATGCTTCTATATTCGGAGCCGGGATATTTGACCGCTCGCCTAAAGGCTTAAAATTGATGACCAACGAAAAGCTCGCCGAAGTTTTCAGAGAAATCCAACTGAAGCTGGATAACGGACTGTCCAGCGCGGCGGAAAAGATTATCGACGAAACTCTCGCCGCCTATTCGCTCAAGCTCAACGAAAAAATCCGACTTTATTCGCAATTGTCCTTTGTCTACGAAACGCAGGGACGCTATCCGGAAGCGCTCGACGCGCTCCGGCAGTTTGAAGACGAGGTCGTGCTTAATCGCCTCGAAGTCGAAACCAAACTCTCGCTGATTACGCAGATTGCCGTCGCCTATAACAACGCGGGCGATTACCCGAAAGCCGTCGCGCTTTTAAAATCGACGCTCGAAGAAGCCGAAGCGGGCGATTTGCGCCAGCTTTTCGGCGGCATCTACACGGCGCTGGCGCGCGTCTACCGCAAGCTGAACGAATTTCCGATTGCGCGCGACAACGCCGAAAAGGCTCTGAAATATTTTCGTGAAAACGGCGACTGGCGCGGCATGGCGGAAAGCTATCATTTAATCGCCGTCTCGATGCAGCAGAACGGCAACAGCGAAAAATCGCTGGAATTTTATAATCAGGCGATCAAAATCATCGGCTCGCGCTCGGCTCCTTTTCTGCTCGGCAAAATTTATTCGGATATGTCGGGCGCGCTCTGGTTTCTGCGGCGCCCGCAGGAAGGCATCAGCTGTCTGGAAAAATCCATCAGCTTTTTCGAGCAGACCGAACATAAAGTTCAATCGACCGCCGCTTACAACAATCTCGGCATCAACCTGATGCTGCTCGGCGCCTGGACCAAAGCCGAAGAAGTTTTCAGACACGCGCTCGAACTGGCTTTTGAAACGAATCACCGGCACATTGCCGGAATCCTCGATTCGCTCGGCGAGCTGAAAATGCTGCGCGGCGATTACACGCAGGCGCAAACCTGGCTCGAACAGGGCGTGGCGCTGGCTGAAGAACGCAAATTCGAATGGTACGCGATTCAGGCGCTCAGAAATCTCGCCCGCTGCCTGCTGCTGCAAGGCAAACTGGACGAAGCGATTGCGAAAGCGCAGGAAACCATTAAGCGATGCGAAAACATCGGCGAAGGACAGGTCGGCAATCTCGCCCGTCTGGTTTTAGCCGAAGCCTATTTTGAAAGCGGTGCTTTGACGGAATGCGAAAGACAGATTGAAGCGATCGAACTGACCGACCCGACGGCTGATTTTTTCGTGCTCGGCAATATCCAGCGCATTCGCGGGCTGATGGCGCTGAAAACTCAAAACAGCGAAATCGCGCTGCATCATTTCAACCGCAGCCTTTCGATTTTTGAGACGGCGGAAGATTTGTATCACACGGCGCTGGCGCAAATGGAAATCGGCAAAGCGATTCTGGACAGCGAGCCGGAACGCGCCGAAAAATATCTGAAATCGGCGATCGAGATTTTCGAGCGTCTCGAAACGCGTCCGGTTCTTGCCGAAGCCAAAGACGCGCTGGAACATCTGAAAGCCATCGAGCCGGTCAAAAAACGCGAGCATTCCGCCAGCTCGCAGCTGCTGATGCTGCGTTTGGCGGAAGCGGTCGCCTCGCGCGAGCTTCTTTTCCGCGAGCTGGTCGCCATTCTCCAGCAGGAAAGCAAAGCCAAACGCATCCTGATTGCCGAATCGAAAGAGCAGAAAAATTTTTATCCCTTTATAATGCAGGGTTTTACGCCCGCCGAAAGTATGGAGCTGGTCGCCAAAGCGCAGCAGGCGCATTTGAGCGGCAATCTCGAACATTTCGCCAAAACGAAAAACCTGAGCATTTTTCCGCTGCGCGCACCGAGCGCCGCGCCCGCGATGCTGATGATTTACCCGCGCTCGAGCGCGAATCTGCTGGACGGCAGCTTATTGCAGCCGCTTTTGCGCGTCGCCGAACTCGGAATGGACGTTTGCGCTCTGCGCGAGAAAGACAAGGCGCAGCAGACCGAGCACGAAGTCAGCCCGTTCACTTCGCAAAGCCTGATGCAGGGCTTTATTCATTCCAGCCCGGCAATGACGTCCCTGGTCGAAGAAGTTTATAAAATCCGCTCGTCCGACGTGACGGTTTTGGTGACGGGCGAATCGGGCACGGGCAAAGAGCTTGTCTCGCGCGCGATTCACACCTTGTCGAACCGCAAAGATAAAGTTTTCGTGCCGTTTAACTGCACCGCCGTGCCGAAGGAACTGGCGGAAGGTCACTTGTTCGGCTATCGCAAAGGCGCGTTTACCGGCGCGGTCAACGATTCGGTCGGCGTCATTCGCTCGGCAAACGGCGGAACGCTTTTTCTGGATGAAATCGGCGATTTGCCTTTGGAAGTCCAGCCGAAGCTTCTGCGTTTTTTGCAGGAAGGCGAGATTCAGCCGCTCGGCGAAAAAGCGCCGATAAAAGTCGATGTCCGCGTGATTGCGGCGACGAATATGCCTCTGGAAGAAAAGGTCGCCGACGGCAGCTTCCGCGAGGATTTATATTATCGCCTGAACGTGATTCGCCTGCGCGTGCCGCCGCTGCGCGAGCGACGGTCGGAAATTCCGCCGATTGTCAATTATTATCTCAATCAATATTCGGCGCGTTTCGGCAAGCGCGATTTGAATATGACGCCGCAGACGATGGATTTGCTGATGGTCTGCGAATGGGAAGGCAACGTCCGCCAGCTTTGCAACGAGGTTCAGCGCATCGTCGCGCGCGCGGTCGACGGCGAGACGATTACGCCCGAACATCTTTCGCACGATTTGAAACGCAGCGCCGTCCCGATTCCTTCTTTCGCGGCAACCGGCGGAAACATCGCGTCGATCAGCTCGTTCAACACGGCTTCGTTTAATATCGCCAACAACGGCGGAACGCTCGAAGAAGCCGTCTCGGAACTCGAAAAACGAATGATCCGCGAGGCAATGCGCCGCCACAACAACAACATCTCACGCGTGGCGCGCGAACTCGGTCTGACGCGGCGCGGACTTTATCTCAAATTAGGACGCTACCAAATGGATAAGGCAAGTTAAATAAACTCGAAATTCAGGATTGAATTCGATTTCCAATCCTGAATCTTAAATCTTGAATTCTGAATTCCGTTTTGCATTTATCAGGCTTACGCTCAGTCCCATCAACAGAAAGAAAATCATCGCCACTTCCTGGTCGCCGAGATTATAATGCACTAGCCCGCTCGTGAAAAATCCGATCATACCGCCGAAAATACCGAGCAAAATTCCCTTTTCGATGGCGGAAGGCGGAAGGCGGAACGCGGAATTTGGTTCTTTATTATTCGGAGTTTGAAATTCGGAATCTGAAAATTCGGATTCGGAAGCCGAATTTTTCAAACCGCGCCAGAGTATTTTTCCGTAAAGCCATAAAATCCAGAGCCAGAGCAGAAGCGCGAATAATCCGCGCTCGACAACCAACTGCAAAGGCGTGGAATGAAAATGTCCCATCGGCAGTCTGCCGTCGTCAAACAGATGCCATTCGCCCGCGTAACGCTTGATTGAATCCATCCCGACGCCGAGCAGGAAATGGCGCGGATTCTGCGTCCATAAATCCAATCCTTCGCGATAGACGATTTGCCGCCAGCGCGTGGAATCGTCTTTTTCGTCGATAAACCCGACATTCCGGCTTTGCTGTAAAAAAATTAACCCGCCGACGATGAGCGGCAAAACCAGCGCCGCCACCAGCAGCAGTAGCCGTCGATTCCCGTTCAGCAAAACAACGACAAAAGCCGAAACCAGAAACGCCGCCTGCGAAGCGCGCGTCGTCGTCAAAAGCAGCGCGAAAAGCATTCCGCCGAGACAGATGAGCAGAAGGTAAAAGGCAAAGGGTAAAAGGCGAAAAACATTCTTTGATTTCGCCTTTCGCCTTTCGCCTTTCGCCTTTTCTCCCGTCGCGCCGCTGCCTCTGTGCGATGAAAGTCTATTGCCGATTAAAGCGATTAAAAGTCCGAAGACGAGCGAGGCGATAAGCTGCAAAACTTCGGCGTATGTCGTCCAGTGCCCGTAAAATCCGGTCGAGCGCCAGTTGCGGCTTTTTTTCCAGCTTTCGACGCCGAGTTTTTCCAGCGCCGTCGCGCCGCCGAGCAGATTTTCGCGCCTGACCTCGACCGCGAAATAAAAATCCGGGCGATAAAATCTGACTTTCGTCGTTTCATTGCGCTCGATTTCCGAGACCAAATCTTCGGGCGTTTTGATTTTTTTCCGGTTGGCTTCCAGCAGCGTATCGCCTTCGTAAAGCAGGGCTTTTGCCAGAGCGCTCTCGGCGCGAATGCCGTGAATTTCCACGCCGCGACCGATTATTCTTTCGAACGGCGTCAGAAAAACGTTGACCATACAGGAAAAAATCAGGGCGAAAGCCAGAAAATAAACGGCGCGCCGCGTCCGCACGTTGTTGACGACAAAATAAAAAATCAGGAAAAGCGCCGTGCCGCGCAGTTGATTAATCGAAATATCGGGCGCATAGGAAAAAGCGCAGGTCAGCACCGACCAGCCGAAAAAAGCCCACAGCGCAAGATCGAGCGGCGTGCGCACCAGCGACGGGCGCGGCTTGACGAAAAGACGGATTATCCACGCCAGCATTCCCAGAATCCAGGAGCTTTGCGTCGCGGCAATCGAATGCGGCGCGGACAAAACCATCAAAATCAAAAAGATAAATGCGATGCGCTCAAGCCACGCGGCAATCCGGTTTTCGTGATTGACAGCGGCGATTTCGTCCAGCCAGCTTAGAAATTTTTGCATAAATTAACACGATAGATTTTGCTTTATCCTGCCAATCCTGTCTATCCTGTTTGAGATAAACTTTAATATGAGTCAGGAAAATCTGCTGAGCGATTTATCAATCAAAACCGAAATCAATCTTTATTACGATTTGTTTGTTCCGGAAAAGGCGACGCCGCGCGCGCCTCTGCTGGTCGCGGTTCACGGCTACGGCGCGCACAAACGCTATATGCTGCGCGAGGCGCGAGCCGTTGCGCCTGAGGGTTTTGTCATCGTTTCGCTGCAAGCGCCGCACCAGCATTTTCGACCGACCGACGGCGGCGGCTACAAAGTCGGTTTCGGCTGGCTGACCGATTACAAAGCGCAGGAATCCGTTCTGCTGCATCACAATTTCGTGCTCGAAGTTATCGAAAAATTGTCGGGCGAAAACCTGATTGATAAGGACAAAATTTATCTTTACGGATTTTCGCAAGCCTGCGCGCTGAATTTTCGTTTTGCTTTTACTTACCCAAATGTTCCGCGCGGCGTGATTGGCATTTCCGGCGGAATTCCCGGCGATTTGGAAACGAACGAAATATACCAGCCGACCGGCGCCGACGTTTTTTATCTCTACAACGACACGGACGAGTTTTACCCGCTGGAAAAATATAAAGGTTTTGCCGGAAAACTCGCTGCGTATCTGCCGAATTTCCAATCGAAACTCTACAATGCGAAGCACGAAATCGTCGAACCGATGCGCGAAGACATAAAAACGTGGCTGAAGGATAAAGTTTCCTGACGGCAGGTGCGTTTTTTAAGACGGCAGCGTCTGTTTTCGCTTCGCCGGCGGTCATTCCCAATCCGCGGGCGCTCGTTTCCATTTCGCCTGCATTCATTTCCGTTCCGCACACAGGCATTTCCATTTCGCACACGTTCATTTCCACTTTGCACACGCCTATTTCCACTTTGCGCACGCTCATTTCCATTCCGTATACGTCCGTTTCCATCACGCCCACGGCTTTTTCCGGTTAAAAACCGAAAAAGCGGAAAGTCTCTAGAGACTTTCCGCTTGAATGATTAAACCGTTTTCAGGTTTTTACTTGTTGTAGCGATAGGTCGTAAACATCGAGTCCATTCGCGCGTCCTGTCCGGGCGTGAATTTGAACATACAGTAATCGTCCGAGTAGTCCATAAAGTTTTCAATCGGGTCGTTGCCGGTCGTGCTGCAAGTGTTGCGTCCGGTCGGGCAGCCGTAAGCCGGCGAGGATTCCGCCGGTGTATCGGCGACGGAATCGCCGGTCGTGGTGCAGCCGCCCTGGAAGGTGTGGTACAAGCCCATCCAGTGTCCGACTTCGTGCGTTCCCGTGTCGCCTTCGTTATACGGCGCGGCGGTTCCGCCCGGAAGCGAAGAATACAAAAGAACTACGCCGTCTCTTTTCGGATTGCTGGCATAGCCTGACGGAAACGTCGCGTACCCTAAGATGCCCTGCGACGGGTTGCAGCTATAGATGTTCAAATCGTCCGCCGTTCCCTGCCGGAGCGCGTTCTTCATCTTGGTTTCGGTGCCCGAGCTGTAACAGCCGTTAAACCAGGTCGAATTGGTCGTGCGCGTGACCGTGACCAGATTAAACTGCCAGCCCCATTGCCCGAAGGCGGAATTGAGCACGTTAATCTGATTGTTAATCATCGTCGTCGTGATGTCGCCGTTGGAGACGCCCGTGCCGCGCCGGATAACGTGAAAATAAACGTTAATGACGCCGCCCGTCACGCTCGAAGTATCTTCGCCGGAAGCTCTCATCTGCGAGCGACGATCGGCGAAATCCTGTTCCATCTCCGCGATTCTGCGCGGGTCGCTGTCAGTTCCGCAGACTCTGCCGTCCCTGACCATTACGGGTTCTTTCGTTCCTGTGGGCTCATCCTGTCTAAGAGATTGAGCACTGGTGATATAGCTGATGCTGAAAACAGCCAGAGTGATTACGGCACAGCCTAAAAGCGCAAAGATTGCGCGAAATTTGTTCATACTTCGGTTATCTCCTTAGAATTTAAGTTTAATAGGATAACGGATGAAACGATTTAAAAATCTGAATGACTGCAATTGAGTAACATTTAAAAACTTACTTCATTCGCCGTCGAAACGTCAAGATTTTTTTTCCCCGCAGTGAGGTCTTAAACCTGTGATGCGGGAAAACAAATGCTTTTCAGCAGCACAAAAAAATGTCTCGCAAGTCGAAAATGTCGGAGACTTTTGGAATTTTGGTTATGAGATGACTTATGAGACAAAACCGAAAATCGGAAACTCGGATTTGAGCCTTAATTACTGCTGCGTCAGTGGTTAGACTGTCTCAAAAACGTTGACTTAGGAGACACTTTTTCGTTTATTTTTGATGTTTCAAAAAGGTCTTTTTTGAGACACCATGAATGAAAAGCTAGGTACAAATTGCCTGATAAATAGGCTGTCTGTAATCAGAGTCTTTTTCATTCAAAGCTAAAAGCCCTTCCGGTAAGTTTACGTGCAGAAATAGCTCGAAATAACGCTCTTCCATTTCTTCATCCGACATTTTGTCATAGAAGATTTTGATTCGTAGATATTCACTTTCTATATTTCTGCCATCGCCTTCAAGAACGATTGCCGTAAACGGGTCAAGTTTGGATTTGAAAGAATTTGCACCGTTAAATCCGTATTCCTTTGCCCACACATCAGCAAGAGCATCGCTTAGCTGCGGAAGCGGAATTAGAAAAACGCCTTCATTATAAACCGCATCTTGGACGAGTTCCTCATCTACAAATCCTTCATTCATTCCTTCTTGAACAGCAACGCGAAGACCGACTGTTTGGTTATTATAAAGAGCCGAAGCATCCATTAACCAATAACCATTTTCAAGCCGGTAGTTATCGATGCCAAATGTCATATCAACGAAGTCGTCGTCTTCTTGATTTTGCAACAGTTGGATAGACATTCTTTTCTTTTCCATTTTGTCCTAAAAAGGGTCGTTTTTAAGACAAGCAATTTTATCAAAAAATCATTTCAAACAGTTTTATGACACCCAAAATTATTAAAATTACAATTGCCAGAATAATGGCTAGAAAAGCGACTAAACCCAGCTTCTCGCTGCTGCTTGAAGGTCGGTTTCTATAAATCCCATGTACGGTTTCCAGCCCATCTGTAAAACCAAACTCGCGTAATTTGTCTGCGACAGGCTTTGGATAATCAGAAAACTTTGACAATTTGGCTGAACGCGGAAAGGAATGAAATAAATTATGAGGTTTGTCTTTAGCCAACTGAATAATATCGCTCGTAATACCCCGGCTGGTTTCAAGCGGTGAAATCGGCATATTAAGTTGCTGTAATCTTCGACTGAAAATCGTGGCTATCAACCAGCCAAAAGGCTTAAAGATACCGCTCCATTGTGACCAAACATCCAAGTTGTATTTGGTTGTATGTTCGTAAAAATCTCTGATTTTAGGATGTATTTTTGCAGGCGAGAATGTAGGACTTTGTAAAACATAAAAATCATCTTTTTTGCATTGGTCTTATCAAGTTGTAAAAACTAACGGAAAAAAACTTCTCATCGAAGAACAATGACTCAGGACGCATAAACAACTCTCCATTACAAAAAAACAATCATCAGGGACAAAAGTGTTGCTAGTCTGATGCAAACAATTAGAATGCTATTCTGAGCATATGACTGATTTTGAATTTTGGTCATATTAGAATATTATGCAAGACGCTGCTCTATGTCAGGACATAAAAATTTGATACTAGACGCTGCCGACCGGCTTTTAAATCAATTCGGTTATAAGAAAATGACGATGGACAATCTTGCCCAGGAGACTGGAATCGCTAAGGGCACGCTTTATCTTCATTTTCCGATCTTTTATTAATAAGCCTTTATACAAAAAAAGGAGAATACAATTACGTGAAAACAGAAATTCGACTATCGACCTTACGCAAAATTCGTTTTGGATTTTGTCTTCTTTTACTTTTATCAATGGTTTTCAGCGGCGCTACTTCGTTGCTTGCCGAAACTCCAAAATCAAAGAAAACGGCTGCCAAAAAGAGTTTCGACAAAAAGCGAACTCTTAAAAAGAGCGTTTCCAAAAAACGCGCGAAGAAAAAACTGCGACGAAAAGCAAACCGGACGAGCAATATTTTTCTGCCGAAAATCGAAGAGGAGTTTGAAGGCAACGGCGAAGAACGCCGCAATTGGTTCGTCTCGCAAAGAATGTACCCGTTCGATAGCTTGCCGGATGAAGCGCGCCGTAAAGCCTGGGAAAGTCGCCCGGAGCAGGCGCGAATGGATAGCGGGCGCGCTCTGACCGCTCAATGGAATTCAATCGGACCGACACCGACCAGTACACTTGTTCTCAACAACTGGGGAGTAACCAGCGGACGCATCAACGCGGTTGCCGTTTCTCCGGCAAACCCCGATCTCATTCTGGTTGGCGCGGCGACCGGCGGCGTCTGGCGCTCTACTGACGGCGGAGCGAATTTCGCTCCGGTTTCCGATAATCATATTGATCTGTCGGTCGGCTCGATTGTTTTTGCGCCGAGCAATCCAAATATCGTTTACGCGGGAATGGGCGATAAAGTCACCAGTTCTTATTTCGGGAGCGGGCTGCTCAAATCAACCGACGCCGGACAAACCTGGACGCGCGTCAGTAACAACACTTTGCCCGCGCCGGGTAGAATTACCAAAATCGAAGTCGACCCGACGGACGCGAATCGCGTTTACCTGACTCAATTTGTTTATCGTCAGTCAAACGGAATCAATGCGCAGAGCGGTTTTTGGCATTCGACCGACGGCGGCGTCAACTGGACAAAAACTTTCGGTGGATTAGCGATAGATTTGGTTCGACATCCGACATCTCCCGGCACGCTTTATCTGGCGATGCAGGTCGTCGGGGAGCCGGGGAATATTCCGACAGGCGGCGTCTTCAAATCGACCAATCACGGAGTGACTTGGACGCGTGTTTATACCGCGCCGGTAACCCCAATTGCCAACATCAAAATCGCGGTGACGCCGGCGGCTCCGCAAAATGTTTATGTGCTCGTCGGCAGCGAGACGAACGTGCGCCTCGAAGTCAGCGGCAACGAGGGCGGCAACTGGACGAATAAGGGATCGGGTTTCGACACCGTGCAATTCGGCTACAACTGTTATTTGTACGTCCATCCGGCAGACCCGAACACGATTTATGTCGGGACGCGCGACGTGTGGCGCTCGACCAACGGCGGAACAAATTATACGAATCTCACCACAAACATCATCAATGGAAACTGGCAATGGGGAAGTGGGAAGGTTCACGTGGATCAGCATAATCTTTATATTTCGCCTTCAAATCCGAATTTGATGTATCTCGCCAATGACGGCGGTCTCTATAAAACTATCGACGGCGGGAGTACATATCAAAATCTTAACGCGACGCTCGGTTTAACGATGTTCACGAGTCTCGATCTGCATCCGACCGACCGGACCCGCTCATACGGCGGAACTCAGGACAACGGACAGCAGAGACGAACGGGAAATTTAAGCTGGAGCGAATTTCAGGGCGGTGACGGCGGTCAAGTCGTGATTGATCCGGTTGACCCGAGCATTGTTTACCCGGCTATCACTGGTCACAATATTACGCGCCACACCAACCACGGTCAGACATTTGGCAATGAGGTACAGATTGGGAATCCGAGCAAATTTAACAACGACCGGGTGCTTTTTTATCCGCCGTTTGTCGGGAACGATGTAGATTCGACGATTTATTTCGGCACCTACCGGCTATACGTAAGCACTAATCGCGGCGTGACTTGGACTGCACCGGGCGGAACGCAGGATTTAACCAACGGCGGTAATTTATCAGCCATCGGCGTCAGCCGCTCAAACACAAACGTAATTTACACCGGCTCGACTGACGGAAAAGTAATGGTCAGCACCAACGGCGGCGTCAATTGGACAAACATTTCGGCAGGCTTGCCCAATAGATGGGTCAAGAGCATCATCGTCAGCCCGACCGATTCAAACACGGCTTATCTGACCGTTTCCGGCTTTCTCTCCGGGCACGTCTTCAAAACGACCAACGCCGGAGCGAATTGGACTGACATCAGCGGAAATCTGCCTGATATTCCGACCAATACTTTGTTGATTGATCCGCGCAGTGCGAACACGCTTTACGTCGGAACCGACATCGGCGTTTTCCGTTCAACTACCGACGGCAATACATGGGAAACCTTTAATAACGGGATGCCGCCGGCGATTGTTTCCGAGCTGGATGCCAATTCGAGCGGCTTGATACAAGCCGCAACTTACGGGCGCGGAATGTATGAAATCAATTTAAATTCGAGCAAAGTCGTCGCCGATTTTGATGGAGACGGCAAAACCGATGTTTCCGTATTCCGTCCGAACGGCGGTAACTGGTATATTTCAAACAGCTCTAATTCTCAATTCCGCGCCGAACAATTCGGATTAAACGGAGACTTGATTGCGCCCGCGGATTTCGACAACGACGATAAAACCGATGTTGCAGTTTTCCGCAACGGGATTTGGTATATCCTTAACAGCTCAAACGGAGCTTTCCGCGCCGAACAATTCGGGTCGGCGAATGATAAGCCTGTTCCAGCCGATTACGACGGCGACGGAAAAGCCGACTTAGCGGTTTTCCGCAGCGGAAATTGGTATATCATCAACAGCTCGAATAATCAGTTCCGCGCCGTCAGCTGGGGCTTGAGCGACGATTTGCCTGTTCCGGGAGATTTTGACGGCGATGGTAGCGACGATATTGCGGTCTTTCGTCCTTCGAACGGAACGTGGTATTTGCTGCAATCAACCGGAGGCTTTGCTGCCGTAAACTTTGGAATTGCCGCAGACAAACCTGTCGTCGGAGATTATGACGGCGACGGGAAAGCTGATGTCGCTGTTTTCCGACCGTCGGCGGGCGCGTGGTATCTTCTCAGATCAACGGATGGCTTTACGGCTCAGCAATTTGGAATCAGCGCTGATGTTCCGACGCCGGGCGATTATGACGGCGACGGGAAAACTGATGTGGCTGTTTTCCGACCTGAAAGCGGTTACTGGTTCTTACAGCAAAGCCAATTAGGATTCAAAGCAGTTAATTTTGGAATAACAGGTGATAAACCTGTTCCGGCGGCTTTCGTTCAATAACTGATTTGATCTTTATATTCAGAAATAAAGTAGGAATGTTTCCGTAATGGAGTGTGGGTTGCTCCAAGCGGCAACGTACGGGCGGCATGTACGAAATAGATTTAAGCCCGGGCAAAGCGGTGGCTGATTTTGACGACGACGGCAAAACCGATATTTCCTTGCCCGGACTTACTGCTTATTGATAAACATTTCCCTTAAAAAACCGAATCCGAATCTTTCTTTTACACGAATATAAAGATATGCTGGATGTGTCTTCAGCCTGTATTATTCATAAAAGGTAAACGAAATAGGCAGGCAGAGCAACGGAAGGCGATTTAAGATCAATAACAAGGGAAGGAGTAGTTACAAATGAATACAGTTGAAAAATCAATCATAGTGAATGTGCCGGTCAGTACCGCTTACAATCAATGGACGCAATTCGAGGAGTTTCCCCAGTTTATGGAAGGCGTCGAATCGGTTCGCCAGGAAGGCGATAGTCACACTCATTGGCGCGCCAATATTGCCGGCAAAGACGTCGAATGGGATGCCGATATTACCGAGCAAACGCCCGACCGGAAAGTATCGTGGAAAAGCACGACCGGCGCCTATAATGCCGGCACGGTCAGCTTTCAGTCGGCGGGCGCGGAACAAACAAACGTAACTTTGCGACTGGAATACGAGCCGGAAGGCTTTTTTGAAAATATCGGCAGCGCGCTCGGTTTTGTCGATTCCAGAGTCGAAGGCGATTTGGAAAGATTCAAAACATTTATTGAAAGCCGCGGCAATGAAACCGGCGCCTGGCGCGGCGAAATTCATGGCTCTCAAGTCGAAAATAAAGGTTAATCCTAAAAAAGCATAGATAAAAAAGAAAGCGCTGAGGCGCTTTCTTTTTGTTTACGTGTTTTTGCATTTTCCCAATCATCGGATTGTTGTTTCGCCAATTGATGATAATTGTCTTCAATTCAAAATTTCGACGGGTTAAAAAGCATTCCAATAATTTGCGCAATCGACCGTTCTTTTCGCCGGGATTCACAGCCCGGCGACCGGCGACGAAACGCTCTTTATCGACCATTCTATGCCGCTATCTTTTCGTCGCTTTTTCCGTCCCGAGCGCGTCCGAGCCGGGCACGCCCCATTTGCCTTCGAGCGTGTCGCCTTTGACTTCATAAATGACGAACCCGCATTGTTTTGCGCCCGAACCGGCGGCAAGATACTCGCCCTTTTTGACGCCCGTGCCGATAAATTTCGTGCCGGTGTCCCAGGCGAATTGATAGGTGTCGTTGTTGCCTTTCGTAATCGTGAGCTTGCCTTTGTAAGCCGAGCCGTCGGCGTTCGTGCCGGAAACATTAAAAGTTCCGACGCTGCCGCTCAGTTCGCCGGCGGGGACGGCTTTTTCCGTGCCGCTGGAGTTCACGCCCCATTCGCCCCATTTGCCGTCGAGCGAATTGTCGGCGTTGATTTTATAGACGACCGCGCCGCAGCCCTTTCCGTTCGTTCCGGTCGTGTAAGCCGCCGCCAGAGTATTTCCGCTCTGCACCGCAATGCCGTCATAATTTTCCGCGCCGATTTTCCAGCTCATCTGGTGAACCTGGTCGCGTTTTGTCACGACGACTTCGCCCTGATAATTTTTCCCGTCCGCGCCCGCGCCGCTGACCGAGTAAGTTCCCGCCGGGTCGCCGCTCGGCGAGCTTGAATTGACCGCCGAATTCGCCGCTTGCGACGGGCTGTTCGCGCCCGCCGCTCGGCTTGTTTCGGACGCTTGCGTTTCCGCCGGTTTTGTCGGCGCCGTGCAAGCCGCCATCGTCAAAGCGAAAATCGCCCACAAAATCGTGATTGTCGCAATTCGCGCCGTAGATCTATGATTCGGGTTTGAATTTAAGTTTCGATATTTCAAATATTTTCTCCTTTTTACTGGTGGGCAATCATATCATAAAGCGCGGATAACAGA
This sequence comes from Pyrinomonadaceae bacterium, assembly GCA_036388635.1. Taxonomy (GTDB): domain Bacteria; phylum Acidobacteriota; class Blastocatellia; order Pyrinomonadales; family Pyrinomonadaceae; genus JALZHR01. Next base: position 27,934 of record DASVRL010000114.1, on the reverse strand, counting down.
CCTTATCATGAGCTATTTACAAGTATTTGATGAGCAAAAAGGCAAGATATTCATGAAATACCAAATATAGATTTTACTAATGATTGACAGTTTAAATTTTTGCTGGGCAAAATCTCTAGTTTTTGCCCGGTCAGATTTGAAAGAGTATTGAAAACCTTGGAAAGATGGCGTAGTCTCAAAAACGACCCCTTTTGAAACACAGCATATACCATATTCTATAATTAAGAGATGATTAGCAGGAGACATTATGATAAAGCTGATTGCAAAACACACTTTTACAATTGTGAATGTTTTCCTGATTATCTTTCTTTTTTTATTAATTTGTAACCTGCGCGCAGCCGCGCAAACTACCTTTACCGATACGGGACACAAGCTTGAAATCCAGCTCAAGCCAGACAAAAAGGTGATAATGCTCAATGAGCCGGCTTTCCTTTTTTTTGAGATAAAAAATTACTCATCTGAAGATTTGTGTGTTTGGCAAGGCGGAGATTATCGAAACCGGCTTGGCAGACCGAACAGCTTTACCGTAACAGTGACAAAAGAAGACGGTCGAGCCGTTCCGCAACCTGAAGCTTTTGGCAATGACGGGCTTGGCGTTGACTGCGTCCAAATTCCTGCCTATGGAAGCCATATCTTAAAACTATTTTTGCCGCATTGGGCGACTTTTGAAACGCCGGGCTTCTATACGGTAAATGTCCAAAAACGTTTGGCTGTTCAGATTTACTCGATTTGGAAGAATGAGCGCTCGATGGAATCTTCTTCTCGTCTTCAAGCGGAAACAGGAACAAAATTCCAGGTCGTTGCCAAAGATGAAAAAAAATTAGGAGAGATAATCGATTCTTTTGGAGCGGTAACACTCGACGTAAACAATCCCGAAGCTGCCGACGCCGCTCTGGCGCTTGCTTACATAAACGATAAAAGAGTTATCCCTTATTTTGCACAGGCTCTTGAAAAGTTCAACAAACACAAATTTGATTTCGAGTCGCTAAAGCAATTAAATATTAGTCAGCGAGCAATCTATGCTCTGTCAAAGTTTAACGACCGAGCGGCTCTAGAGGCTTTGGAAGCGGCAATGAACAGTCCAAGCGAAGATACAAGAGAAAGTATTGCAGTTGCATTTCGCAATATGTCACATCCTAAAGTGCGAAATCTTTTGCTGAAAATGCTAAAAGACGAAAATGTGGAAGTTAGAAAAGCCGCGCGGGAAACCTTAGCCAAACGAGGACGAAAGTGATTTATTCAAAGACGCCATCGAACCGGAATTGAAAGAGAGGCGCAAACACGCACTTTGTTAACCTCTGTGTACTTTGCGTCCGAGTCAATTCAATTGTTATCGCCTCAAAAACGCCCCTTTCTGAGATGGCAAACCATGTTATTATCAGTCTCAAAAACGACCCCTTTTGAGACTGATTTAAAATTCATTAACGATTGATAACTTTACATTCATTCGGCTTCAGGCGGCGCGAACTATTAATATTCCTTTAGCAGAACAATAAATAGCTGAAGCAGCAGCAGCAGCAATATGATGATTTACGATGATTTACAAGGATAATTCCTATTGGGAAGAGTTTGACGTAACTTCCACTTTGGAGCCGGACGAGGACGGTCGGTTTTCCTACTCCGACAGTTTCTCTTCTTACGGCGGCGGATTCGGCGGCGAGGCGCAGGGAACCTGGCGGCAAATCGGTGACACTATTTTCTTGCGCGCCGAGCAGGTATCCGAATCGGGTGATACTTCTGCATTTGTTTTTGCGCTTTAACAAAGTAGCGAAAATAAATTATCGAGTGAGAACCAAATAAATGCCCTGGTATTTAAACCCAAGAATCTACGAGAAATTACCGATTTACCAAAATCCGGAGTTTTACCTATTTATTGCCAAACTTGCGGCGACGGCAATATTCGCTTTGTTCTTGTGGAGAGGCGGCGCCGGCGTCGACGCAAAGCGCTGGCTGGCAACCGTTTGGATTTTCTTTTACGGCACGTTTCTGACGGTGATGCTGTTTATGCACAATATTGTCATTCTTGGATTGCGCATATTCGGCGGGCAGACAGACGACGCTAAATTCTCTTACGACTTTCATCTGTATTCATTGATTCTGCTCGGCGCGGTGCTTTTTTTTCAAGGGATTCGCTCAATAAGGGCGGCTTTGCTGCTGCAAAGAGGAGATGAGAATGGAAGCCGTGAAGCCTCGCGCGCGACCTGGATTGTCTTGGCTGTCGCCGTGCCTCTGATTCCTATACAGTTTTTCGGAATGGTATTAACTGTTTTCAGCTTATTGAATTTAGCCGCACTAAAACTGGTGCTAAACCGGCGCAATGGCTTGACGCAAGCCGATGCTGAAAACACACTTTTGCCGGCACCGAGTTTTGGTTTGGACAGCTGATTCTTTTAATTGAGCTTTGATTGATTTGGAATATGTTAAAACATTTATGTTTGTAGTTATGTAGGTTTTGTCTCGGTCTGCCTAAAGAAAACGATTTTTGATTAGCCGGCAGACACTACATTCCAGGTTGTTGAATTGTTTTCCTTTCTGAATTATTATGTTCCGGTAAATTTTCAGCCGGCGATAACCCTTCGCGTCTCCCGCTTGCGATATGGAAAATCAAACTTCTTCCGAAGTGACACTTTTATTGCACGATTTAAGTCGCGGCAATCGCGCGGCTTTAAACGAATTGTTGCCGCTGGTCTATGACGAATTGAGACGCGTGGCGAGAAGCCATCTGAAACGGGAATACCGGCGCGAAGAACATACGTTGCAGGCGACGGCGCTGGTTCACGAAGCTTATCTGAAGATGGTCAATCAGGAAGAGGCTCGATGGGAAAACCGGGTGCATTTTTTCGCTGTTGCGGCGCAGGTGATGAGAAATATTCTGATTGACCATGCGCGGGCGAGACTGAGCGAAAAACGCGGCGGAGCCGATTTAAAAAAATTATCTCTGGACGAGGCAATCAATTTAACGGACGAAAAGTCCGCCGAACTCGTCGCGTTGGACGACGCTTTAAAAACACTCGCCGAGATGGACGAGCAGAAGGCAAAAATCGTCGAGCTGCGTTATTTCGGCGGCATGTCGAACGAGGAAATTGCCGCCGCGCTCGGCATCGGAACGGCAACCGTGACGCGCGCCTGGCGCACGGCGAAGGCGTGGCTGCAAACTCAAATATAGCCTTTCGTTCGAAAATTAATAAATATCGCCCACCGCTGACGTAAACTTTTGCTCAAATTCCTGATTGATTCCGTTTATTGAACTTTATGTCGCCTGAACGCTGGCAGCGAATCGAAAAAATATTCGAAGCCGTCCTCGCGCTATCTCAAACGGAAAGAGAAAGTTTTCTCGCTGAGACTTGCGGCGAGGACATCGAATTACGCGCGCAGATCGAGGCGATGCTCGCAGCGGACGAAAAGGAAAATTCCCTGGCGCTGAGCGTCGCCGATCTAGGCGCGTCCGTTCTGTTTGCGGAAGAAAAAGAAGACCTCGACCGGAACATCGGGCGCCGGATTGGAAATTACAAAATCGTCCGGGAAATCGGGCGCGGCGGCATGGGCGCGGTCTATGAAGCGCTGCGCGATGATGCCGAGTTTGACCAGCGCGTCGCCGTCAAACTCATCAAGCGCGGTAAGGACACCGATTACGTGCTGCGGCGCTTTCGTCACGAGCGGCAAATTCTCGCCAATCTCAATCATCCTTTTATCGCCCGTCTTTTCGACGGCGGCACGACCGCCGAAGATAATCTGCCGTATTTCGTGATGGAATACGTCGAAGGCACGAAGATAACGACTTACTGCGAAGAAAATAAACTGGATTTGGCTGAACGGCTGCATCTGGTCGCCCAAGTGTGTTCGGCAATTGATTACGCGCACAAGCATCAGATTATCCACCGCGACATCAAGCCGGGAAATATCCTCGTCGCCAATGACGGGCAGGTGAAACTGCTCGATTTCGGCATCGCCAAATTTCTCGACCCGGAAAAATCAGACGATGACACGCTTGATTCGATGACCGGGCGGATGATGATGACGCCCGAATACGCCTCGCCCGAGCAAGTTCGCGGGCTGCCCGCCACGCCAGCCGGAGACATTTACAGTCTGGGAATTCTGCTCTATCGACTCGTCACGGGCGAGCACCCGTTTCAGAAACAAAAATCCGCAGCTATTCATGAATTGGCGCGGGCGATTTGCGAAGATACGCCGGCTGCGCCTTCGTCCATTGTTAAAGACGAAAAAGCCAGTAAAAACGGGCATCGAATAAACTCTGATTTGGACGCGATCATCTTAAAAACGCTGCGAAAAAATGCCGGCGAACGTTACGCTTCCGCCGCCGAACTAGCCGCCGACATCGAAAATTTTCTGCACGGGCGACCGGTTAATGCCGCGCCTTTTGTTCAATCATCTGCCGCGCCGCCGCAGACCGGCGAGCGCGAAAAAACAATCGCCGTCCTGCCCTTCAAAATTTTCAATCTGACGCCGGACACCGATGACACGGACAAGAGCTTTCTCGGTTTAGGCTTGACTGATGCGCTCATCACGCGTCTTTCGAACGTCCGCAATTTGACCGTGCGTCCGACCAGCGCGGTGCTCAGATACTGTGAGGACATTGAAGCGAGAGATCTTTTCGCCGTCGGGCGCGAGCTGCAAGCGGGCTTTGTTTTGGACGGGCGCATTACGTTTTCCAGCGAAAGATTGCGCGTGACCGTTCAGTTAATCGACGTCAAAGACCAGACATCGCTTTGGGCGGGACAATACAACGAAGAATTTACGGACATTTTCGCCGTGCAGGACTTGATTTCCGCGCAGGTTTCCAAGGCGCTCGCCGCCGAGCTGACCGAAACCGAGCGCGAAAATCTGGCGAAACACGCGACAAAAAACAGCGCCGCTTACGAAGCCTATCTGCGTGGGCGGGCAATCTGGCATTCTTACACCGAACAGGGAATGGCACGGGCGATTCGGTATTTTCAGGAGGCTGTGCGGTTCGACCCGAATTTCGCCGCCGCGCACAGCGGTATCGCTGACTTACACATTGCGCTCGGCATCGGTTCGGTCATTTCTCCGACCGAAGCTTTCGGCATCGCCAAAGCGTCGGCGCGAAGCGCCGTCGAATTAGACCCGAACTCGGCGGAAGCCTACGCCTCACTGGGTTTTGCCGTCTGGGCGATTGACTGGGACGCGGACGAAAGCGAGAGGTTATTCAAAAAATCTTTCGCCATAAATGAGAATTATGCTGCGGCGCACGAGTGGTTCGCGCACGTTCTGGCTTCGCAAGCGCGTTTTGACGAAGCGGTCGAACAGATGATGCGCGCCCTCAAAATAGACCCGCAGTCGTCGCAGCTGAACGCGATGACCGCTTACATTCTGCACAATGCGCGCCGCCACAGCGAAGCCGCCTTTTACATCGAGCGCGCCGTCGAGCTTGAACCGGACAATTACATCGCACTGCAAGGTTTCGGATGGATTTACCCGCCACTCGGTAAAACCAAAGAGGCGATTGCCTTTTGCCGCCGGGCGGTGGAAATTTCAAACCGCGCGCCGTTTTGCCTTTGGACTCTGGCGCAGGTTCTGGCGGAGACGGGCGAAAAGAGCGAAGCGTTTTTGCTGGTTGACGAGCTGCGGGAAATTTCTGCTCACCGCTATGTTTCGCCTTATTACGCGGCGATGATTTACACGACTCTGGGCGAATACGACCGAGCCTTCGGTCAACTCGAAAAAGTTTTCGATAATCACGACTACTGGGCGCAATGGCTCGGCGTCGAACACCGCTTCGACGCGATTCGCTCAGACCCGCGTTTCGTCAAACTGTTAAAGCGGCTCAGCCATCGTCATAACACCGGCAAAGAAACAACCGAACCGGTCGGACTGGAGAGAGAAAACCGCACACGCCGGAAATTTACCGAAAACAAGCCTGATACTGCCCAAAAAAAGAAGAATTTCCGGGCGGCGGCGATTATCACGATTCTAGTCGTTATCGCTATCGGCGCTGGCGGCGCTCTTTTGGTGAAGACTTTTTATCAGCAGCGACAGCCGCGACAGGAAAATCTCTGGGTGAAAAAAATCACCCGGCTGACGACGAGCGGGCAAGTCCTGCACGCCGTCGTATCGCCTGATGCTTCAATGATTGCCTACACGGCGGAAGAAAACGGCGTGCAGAGCATTTGGACGAAACAAATCGGCGCGCCAAACTCAAATCGCGTCGTCTCGGACGCCGATTTGAGATTCAGCGGGATTATTTTTTCTCCGACCGGGAAAGAGATTTTTTACGTTGCTCAGAAAAGAGAAGACAGTACCGGCTCGCTTTTTCGCGTTCCGACGGCGGGCGGCACGAGCAGGAAAGTTCTGGACGATGTTTACAGCCGCATTGATTTTGCGCCCGACGGCAGCCGTTTTGTTTTCCGCCGCCGGAATTTTATTCAAGGCGAGGATTTATTGCTGGTCGCGGATGCCGGCGGCGCAAACGTTCGCCGGATAGCCTCGCGCCGTTTTCCCGAAATGCTTTTGAACGCTGCGTGGTCGCCGGACGGGAAAACGATTGCGGTCGGAGTAATCAACAGCGCCAGCGATAGTCGGCAACAATACGGTACGGTCGTGCTGCTCCCGACAGACGGCACAGGCGAAGCGCAAACACTCGGAGATAAACGCTGGAGAGTGGTCACGTACATTAGCTGGCAGGGCGATGGAAAGGCGCTTTATGTCTGCGGTCAGAATGAGCTTAATTTCGGCAGCATACAGGTCTGGCGCGTTTTCCTCGACCGCGCATTGCCGCCCGAACCGATAACGACCGATTCTTCCGATTATCGCGGCATCAGCGTCGCCAAAAGCAACAACACGCTGGTCACAGTCAAATCCGATATACACTCGAGCATCTGGACGAGCAGCGACGCTTCATCACAATCAACTAATCAGATGGCTCCCGCCGCAGTGAACAAGCCTTTCAGCGAAGAAACTTCCGCGCGCGTTTCGACGAGCGACTTAGCCGGTTTTAAAGGTCTGAGCCTGGCGCCTGACGGAAGAATTGTTTACACCACGATAAGAGAATCGTTTATCGAAATCTGGCGCATGAACGCCGATGGAACCAACCCGCAAAAATTAATAGACACGCCTCACGACGTTTACACACCGGTCGTTTCGCCGGACAACCGTTACGTCGTTTACGTATCGGATGTCAAGGGCGTCTGTCATCTCTGGCGAGCGGATATCGACGGGGGCAACAAGGTCGAGTTGACGCACGGGGACAAAGACGAATCGCCGCAATTTACGCCGGATGGAAAATGGATTGTCTTTACGCAGACGATAGAAGGCAGGACGAGACTGGCGAAAGTTCCGCTCGAAGGCGGTCAGGTAACGCTAATCGGACAGATGACGGCGCAGATGCCCGTCGTTTCGCCGGACGGTAAAACTATCGCGTTCATCCTAATTGACCAGACAGCAGCGAAAATCGCGCTGATGCCTTTTGACGGCGATTATCCAACGAAGATTTTCGAAACGCCGCTGATGGTCGCGGGCAAGCCGTATTATGCGGCGGCAATACACTGGTCGCCGGACGGTTCGGCGATCAACTTCCTCAAGGACGAGAAAGGCGTCTCGAACGTTTGGCGCCAGCCCGCAGACGGAAGACCGGCAAAAAAACTCACCAACTTTAACGCCGAAGAGATTTTTTATTTCGGCATCGCCGGCGGTGAAAACGACTCGCCGAAATTAGTTCTCTCCAGAGGCACGCACTCCAGCGATGCTATGCTGATTAATCTTTCGGAATAATCTGCGTTCTTTACGAATTGCCGCAGCGCGAAAAATTCCAGGTGATTGTCTCGGTAAAATCTCCGGACTTTCTTGTCAAACTGCCTTCGACGGCGTCCGGATTTTCCGGGTCGAACGGCTGTTCGTCGACGCTGACGAGCTCCTGCGCAGAAGTGCCTTCCTTTGAATAGGCGCTTTCCTGCGGCGGGATGGCAACGCAGCCGCCGACGCATTTAGATTGACTCTGAAAAGTGATTTGGGTCGGAAATTTAGGCAGGGAAAAACTGAACGAATAAGTCTTATCGGCGAAATTCAGATTAACCTTGCTCTCGCCGTGACCGCCGCCGTTTTCGTTCATGATAGTCGAGCCGGTGCAGGTCTGCGTCTGTTTGTCGGTTCCGCCCTTTAAAGTAAAACGGCAAAAGTCTTCTTTGCGTGAAGCGCGTGATTCGGTTAGCTTTTCCTCATGCGTCGCCTCGGCTTTGCCGCTGAGCACGGCGCTTCCGTAGATATTTTTTCCAGCCTCGTAAAACGTCGCCAGTTTGTCGGCATTCGCGGCGGGCTTGGCTAAAATCGTCGCCTCGTAAATAATCTTATGCGCAGTCTGAATAAACCGGTTGGAATCCTTTTCCGTGTGGCTTTCGTCGAGCGTTTTTATGTAACTTATCGCGCCGTGCCAGCCGGTTCCGTCACACTCTTCCCAGTCTTTGACGGGAATATCTGCTTCGGCGGTCGAAATCCAGTCGCTGCGGTAGAGCAGTTCCACCGGCAGCGTGATGATTCCTCCGAGACCGCCGATCGCCTGTCCGGCGACGTCGACCAAATCGCCTTTTATTTCGCCGGATTTCATCTTGATGGTCGTCCGCACGTGCGCATTTTTCATAATGGGAAATACCTTCCCGATTTTGACGTTGCGCTGCGGCGTGCCTTCCAGCATCGTGGTAACAACGCCGTTGCCGTCCGTCTTTCCATAAGTCGGGTTGCTGCTGCCCGCGCTCGAGCCTTTATCCTGAACGCGCCTCATATTGTCCATAGCGAAGCCGACAATTTGCTCGCCGCCCGTGCGCCCGTCGCGATTGTTGTAGACGTCGCCGGCGCCGCCTTCGTCCAGATGCCACGTCACGCCGACGCCCTCAATCGGTCCGTCGTTGAGCGTCGCGAAATCAAGCCCGGTCGAGAGCGTCATCGCCAGCCGGATACAGTTGTACATCTGCCAGTTGCCGATGTCCATTTTCACTTCGGCACGCAGGCGTTTTCGCCCGCCGGGAACGCTGTTTTTCGTGCGGACGAGCGGCGATTTGTCCTCCACTGAAATTTTCGTCTCCAGCGCAGCATAAGTCTGGAGAAATTTGGCGTATGCGAGAAAAATATTCGCCAGGTTAGTGATTTTTGTGTATTTGCCGATTGCCTCGCCCGCTCCCCTGCTCAAATGTTCCTCGAGATAGCCCATAAATTCGCCGAAGCCGAAGCCGAAACCGGTCGCCGCGGCATCCATGACGGTCGGCGCGTCGCCGTCCAGACGACAAGGCGGCTGCGAAGTTACAAAGGGCGACGAGGGAGAAGAAAATGCGCTTTCAAATCCGCTTCCGTAATTTGGAAAAACTGTGGGCTGCGTTGCCGGCGAAGCTGAATAACTCGCATTGAAAAATTTAACGCCCATATCTTCAAGAGTGTATTTCGCGGCTCGTGTGTTGGGATTGATGCCGGTGCCGTTTGGCGATTGTTTGAATTTTTCGCTCAGGACGTATAAATCGCCGAACAAGCGCCGCATAATTAAAAGATGCTGCACCGCGTCAATCGTCACTTGTTCCGGTTTGGCTGCCGCGTTCTGTATGTCGTATTTCACCGGTGAATTTTTACCGAGCGCCGCCAGAAAGCGCGCCCAAATTCTGAGAAAAGGGTTTTTCTTATTTTCGGCGTTGGTTCGTATTCCCTGAAGAATGTAGGCGCCGACATCGGCGTCTTTAAGCAGTTCGAGAGTCTTGAATTTTTTGCCAAGCTCGGATAATGGCGTTGTTCTGCCGTCGCCGAGCATTTTTGCCGCCGAGGCTATTTCCCAGCCGTTGATCGCCAAGCCCTGACCTTTCCCGTCGGGCGGCGCGAGGACGACTTTTCCGCCTTTGCCGGTGACGAAAAATCCGGAAAGCTGCAAGGCGGTTAGAAGTGCGGGAACCGATTCGGCGTTTTTTGCCGCCACCTTGCTTGCCAGAATCGCCGCTACCTCGTCGGTATTTCCTGCCGGAACCGGCAAAGGCGGCGGCAGCTCGCCGCTTTGCCAGACGCCGGATAACGCCGTATTGGTTTGGGAAATCGGCGCGACGACGACTTCCCCGCCGGCTTTCAAAATGGAATTCGTTTTAGCGGGAGTCGGCGCGCTCATCCTTTTGGTTTGCGACCAAATAACGGTGTTCGACGTTAAAAAAATAGTTAAAAATAACGAGATGATTTGCTGAGAAAATTTACGGCGTTTCATATTTCCCTCACTTTTCCCGGGCGAAAGCAAATAAATATTTATTTGCTTTCGCCCGGGAAACTTTTGTTTATTGGCGTCCTTTTATTTATTTTGCGTTGCGGTTTCCAGAACGGTGTTGGCGAGCTGTTCGACGAGCGGCGAAATGACGTCTTCGCCGTTCTGTTTCGCTTTTTGCTTCAACGTGTTGGTGACGACCAGAGCGTTTTCCGCAGCCGTGACGAGTTTGTATTCAATCGTTATTTCGTCTTTGGCTTTGATATTGTTGCCGGAAACGTTTGCCATCTGCTGCGAAGTATCGTGCTGCGCTGCCGCCTGTGTCGCTGCGCTGGCAATGGTTTGAGTCACCGCGCCTGCCATCGCGCCGCCCGCGCCGCTGCCGCCGATAGCGCCCATGTTCGGAATTGCGCTCATCATCGGACCTGCCATTTTCATCAATCCGCCGAATCCGCCCGAACCTTTCTTTTGCGTCACGCTGGTGAAAAGAATATAGTCGCACTGCTTTTCTTTGGCTTCGGCGATGATTTGCGCCGGAATGCGACCGGTCAGCGGCACGACGTCAAGCGACGGACCCGACAGGTAAGCAATAATAGTCTGTTTTATTGCTTCGCTCGCGTCCTGACCTGTTTGCGCCGCCTGCGTCATCTGGGCTTTCGGCAGAACGACTCCGATACGTTTGACGCCTTCTTTTTTAGACGTCGGCGACGCCGGTTGCGGCGACTGGGCTGGTTGATTCTCAATCGCGGTCGGCGGCATTCCGGGAATTTGCGGAATTTGCTGTGCGATTGACTGTGTAACCGCGAAAAATGCCATTAAAAATGCGAATAAAGAAGCCTGGAATAATCTGATATTCATAATGTTTTTCATCCTTTCAAAGTATTTCGACGTTTTAACGCCTCAACCACATATGCGAAAAAAAAAGCCGGTCCTAATCACGAGCCGAAAATGTTTCGAAAATAATTCCGCAAGAAAAAATTTCGCGTCCGTGATTAGCCGACCGGCAAAAACTCGCAATAGCTATTGGAGGAGAGATTTCAGACAATAAAGGAAATCATGAAGCATATATGAAAAGAATAATTTTTTTCGCAGTTTTAATTTTTAGTTTTTTAGCTATGACGTCGCTGCCGGCGCAAACGCCGACGAACGATAATGTTTTGGCGAACGGGAATCCGCCTTTAACGCAAAGTATGGTGGAAAAATCGCGCGATGTTTTTGAGTTCACGTTCGGCGGCGCGCTGAATGAAAACGAAAAAAGAATTTTTCAGGAAGAATTGATCAGGCGCTGGCAGAGCAATGACGCGGAAACCATCAAAGCCGTGCAGGATTTAGCCGGCTTTCACGATAAGGTTTCCGGCTTGGGCAGAGAGAAGCTTTTAGCTTTGCAGAAGGAAATGCGCGAGCCGCTGGTGAAAGATTTGCGCGCCCAGTCGGAAAAAGACACGCTGGCAAAAATGCTCATCGGCGCTTTTGACCGGATTCAGGGCTTGAACGCCAAACAGGGCGGCGGTCTTCCGCCGCCGCCGCAGCAGCAGCAGCAACCCCAACAGCAGCAAGGCAATGTTTCGCCGGCGGGCGGCGGAAATGTGCCGCGCGAGCTTTTAGGCGAATGGGTGAAAAGCAGCACGTCCGCGCTCTACTACGGAAACGGATACGGCGGTTATTCATCGCCGAGCGGCGAAAAAGTAATTATGCGCTTTTTCGCGGACGGAACGTACAAAGCGGCTTATTATGTCCAATCTTCAATGTCGGTCGGCTGCACGATGAACGTGTTTATGCCCTCGTCCGGCGTTTTCAGCGTCGAGGGAAATACCTTGAAATTGACCGAAAAGACGACCCGGACAATCAGCAAAGATACGTGTGTCGCCCGTTATAATTATGAAAAAGAAAATAAACCGGGCAATTATGCATATCCCGCTCGGTTGGAACAAGACCAATATGGTTTGAAACTGGTTCTGACAATGAACGACGGAAATCACGATTTCTATTTCAATACCGGAAAGAGTTTTCTCAATTAGAATTATCTTCCGGAATCATACTTTGAGAGAATGACGGGAATTTTTTTTATTTCCAGTTAACTGATGGAAGTAGAAAGAATTTATGTTACCTGTTGATACCCGGGCGAAGGCGGATTTATTTTTTTAGCTTGAAAGTAAAAAAATAAATCCGCCTTCGCCCGTTTTACCCGCGTTTGAATCAAACAAAAAAACAAATGGCTATCGACCGCAATGTATTTTACGCCCGAAAAAAAATCTTCATTTTTTTTTGCCTTTGATTAGTTCAGACATAAATTGCCGCATTAGTAAGTAGAAGTAATTTTATTTTTTGGAGGCAAATATGAAACGAACAATTCATTTAACATTTTTAACTTTTAGCTTTTTGACGGCATTTTTTGCCGTTTGCACAGGTGAGGTTCTGGCGCAGAATCAATCGCCGCTCATTTTGAACGTTGAGGTTGAATACAACGAACAAACCCCTTTAATTCCCCAGAAATTCACTGTCAGAGGATATAATCTCGGAAATCAAAACACGCTCGTCACGCTCGGAGCGCAACCTCTGAAACTGCGGAGCAATACAGGCACGACTCTGGTGGCGACGGCGGAGGTTTTGTCCGGACCAAATACGGGAACGCCGATTTATTATCCGGCTGGCACATATCTGTTATCCGTAACAGTCAATAACAAAACTGCCCAATCCGACGTGACGCTCGGAATTAAAGGTCTGAAAGGCGAACAGGGATTGCAAGGCGAACAGGGACCAAAAGGCGACAAAGGCGATACAGGTTTGCAGGGTCTTCAAGGCGTCCAGGGCGTGCAGGGCTTAAAAGGCGAAAAAGGAGAACAAGGCATTCAAGGCTTGAAAGGCGATAAGGGAGACACAGGACCGCAGGGACCGAGAGGAGATGTTGGTCCGCAAGGTCCGCAGGGACCGAGAGGCGAGAGGGGAGATTCCGCTGTCAGCAATTCATTTCAAAAGAACTGGACGACATTAACACAAAATTGGACTCGTTCTTTTGTCAAAATACCCGATAGCGAAGTTACTTTTACTACTTCCGGCGGCGCGCTGTTTATCTTTACAGACATTACATTACATAACACTACGGCGCTTTCTGCGTGCGAGCCTATTATTGATAATCAATGGGCAGGTTCATTCGGCAATTATCCGCTTGCCGATAGTATGTGGCGAGAAGGAATGATTGTCACCAATGGTTACACACGTTGGAGTAAAAGCCGTATTTACACAAATATACCGGCGGGCACTCACACTCTTGCTATTCAATGCGTATCTAATACCGGAACACTTAATATCGGTTACGACGGCGTTATCGGAAACTCCTGGGGCGGAATAGAATTGAAATAATAGAATATTCGTAAACGATATTCGTAAACGGGACGGTCAGCATCTTTGTATAATTGATTTTGCTGGCAGTCCCGAAATAGTCTGTACCGAAAAGCGTCATTCTTGAGATTAAATTAGGAAATTAAGAGATGAAATACTTATGCCGATGGTCAGTTTTTATTTTATTATTTGTTTCCATAATAAATGCCCGGAATTTGCGCGAGAGACAAAATGAAGACCTGGAATTTGCCAAGCGGAACTACGTGATGAAAAGCCAGGCATTTTCGGCTGCCGAGCGAAAAAAGGCATGCGGGCTGATTTTACCGTCTACCGTCACGGCGTTTGGCACATCAATCAGAGCCTGACCGATACTCTCAACGCGGTTCATTTCGGGCTTCAAAATGATATTCCAGCGGCATCGTCTTACACGCGTTAAAGTTGAGTTCTAAGTTGAGTTCTAATCAGCATATAAAAAGGCGGTAAAATTCCCGCCTTTTTATTCACTGCTTTTATTATTCCAGGCAAACTTCATAATCAAAACCACAAACCGCCTCTCAAACAGCATCCCGCGTAAAATTACGACGCCGTCTAAATGAACAAAGCCGGGAACATTCTCGTCACCTTGGCGTAAAGCTAGCCAGCCTAACATTAAATCCCTTCCTGAAGGAGCAAATTATGAAATCTGCGAAGCGCATCGGACGAAATGTCGGCATCTTGTTGTTGTTACAGTTAGTTGCCGGACTCACAGTGCCATTCATTATACTGCGACCGCAGATAATGGGTTCGCCGGTCTTTCTGACTGCGGCGGCGGAGAATTCTTCCCAGATACGCCTAGCTGTGTTTATCTCTTTCATCGGCGCCGTGCTGACCGTTAGTCTGGGCATCACGGCGCTGCCGGTATTTCGCCGGTACAGCAACGCGGCTGCGCTGTGGTTTCTAGCCGTTTGCGTGGTCAGTTGTACGCTGGACGCCGTGCAAAACGCTGCCGTTATGTCTATGCTTTCTTTAAGCCAGCAGTATGTGAGCGATAGCGCCGCCGAACCGGGGCTGTATCAGGTGGCGGGCGCAGCGGTCGCTGCGGCGCGGCGCTGGGCGCATTATACGCAGTTGGCGGCGATAGGCGGTTGGATTTTTGTTTTCTACAGCACGCTGTTCCGCTTCGCCCTGATTCCGCGCGCCCTGGCTGTTCTGGGACTCATTGGAATCGTGCTCCAGTTCGTAGGAGTTACATTACTGACCTTCTTGGGCTACAGCGCCATCGGAGAGATGGCTATGCCGCTGCTTCCCATCCAGATAGCCGTTGCGGTATGGCTGATGGTCAAGGGATTCGACGAAAAGCTTTCAGAAGCAACTGCCGAGCCGAAATTCGGCTCTTGAAATCCAATAAAACTCATCTTTAAACAAGTTGATTTTCGGCATTGTCCACTCTAATTTTCTGTTATTAGGCGCTTTGTCTCAGACGCGGATGGTCAGACCCGCAATTAATTCCGTTCAATACAAAGTTAACCGCAAGGTGGTAAAACGCGACGCGAATGGAATTGGAACAAATGAAAGAAAAAACAAAAGACCTGACTCCGCCGTATGGTCGGTATCTTATCCGGCTGGCGAGACCTTTCCCGGATTTCGATTTTTCGTTCATCAAACCCGTTCGACAAAGAGCGGTCGAGCTACTGAACCTTAAACCGGGCAGTCGTGTTCTGGATGTGGGTTGCGGACCCGGCGGAAGTTTTCCGTATTTAGTTCACGCCGTCGGCTCTTCGGGCGAAATCCTCGGTGTCGAGATAAGTCCTGAATGGTCACTTGTCAGATATGCGACTTGCGGCGTCGGACTCAATTGGGTCGAGTATTCGGCAATCAGCTTTCCGCCTGCATCGTAAACGAATATCACCGTTTCATCATCGGTTATCTTTTTGACGCGTTTGCCGTCGCCGTCGTTGAAATATTTGCCTACGAAAACGTTGTTTCCTAATGTTTGAATCATTCCAATACCCATTTAGGAACTGACGGAACTTCCATACCATCATCTGTTAAATATTCAAACTTGCCATCTCCATTAAAGTCATAACATCTATATACGGATTTATGCTCATACGATGAGTTCGCGTTTGATTGCTCGCTCGGCTTAGATTCCTGAGCAAAAACCATATAGCCAAAGATTTTTTCATTGACTTTAAATTCATCAATCCACACTAATCTAAATGTTTTATAAGTGTTTCGAGGGTTTATAGGTTCTTGTTTAAAAAAGAAATCATTTTTAGAAGCGTAATTTGTAATTGATACTTTAACAGGCTTGCCGTCCTCGGATTTCCGATAATCAATAAGTTTGCTTCTTATTTGCTTTTCCGTGGGTAATGGGATGCTGCACTCTCGCCTCTTTATGATTTTACTTTTATCATTGAGTGGATAATTGATTAAGGTCGGAGTCGGTGTTGTATATACCTCTATTCTTTTGTTAGATGAAGATATATTTGCCATTGAACACGTAGCAAAAAAAACTTCAAAAACCAGAAGACCACTAATTATGATGTAAAAGTAGAATTTCATTTGTTTTGCTTGGTAGGTTGCATAACGACCTTTTCTATATCATCGTCATCATCCGTTTGCTGACGAAAAGTATTAAAACCCTCCCGGGCTGCCCCTCGTGCTTGCTCGGCACTACCGCCATTTGCTATTGCTGTGGCAAATCTTAATGCCGCCTGATTTTGGGAGTCAGTACCGCTTTCACCATCTTTACCGCCATTAGTATAAACAAAAGCCGTTTTGTTTGATGAACGTAAACCACTAAAAGTTCTTCCAAAATCACAAGCAAAAATGGCTATTACGTCCGCCTGCACGTTGACGCCGCCCAAGCCTCGCCATTTTCCGCCCCTTTCTCCAACATATCCAGCCTGAACTATTGCAGAATCATGAAATTCAAGACCCTTTCCTACTGCTCTACCTTCACGCTCAGTACTCTGTTCATCAAGCATAGAATGACCAACAAGAATTGTTGTTCGACCTGGTGTTTTTATTGATTCAATGAATTTTGCGGCGGTAGCGGTCTTGTCGTCTATCCGGTAAATATTTACCGTAACACCGTTTTTCTTTGCATCTTTCTGTAATTTCTTCCATTGTTCTCTTCCTTCTTTAGACTTTTGCTCATAAGTTATAAATATATCAATAACTTTTTTGGGTTTTTTACCATCAGGGTCAATTAAGGAAAGCGGATTATTTATAACATAAATATACAAATTCCATCGTTGCGGATTAACCGGATGCTCTTTGCTGGTAAAAATTGGGTCGCAAGCCGTAAACCTTCCGTGATTTTTCTCATACAATCTCGCCTGAGCGAAATCCAAATCAGTTTCCTTGTCTCTTTCATAACCGGTAAACTGCTTTCTTATATCATCAGTTGAGTAGCTTTCTCTTTCTATCTCTTCGCCGAAAGGTCTGTAATCGTGACGCGAGATGACGCTGCCGAGCGCGTCGGTATTAATGCGCGGACTTCCCAAATGGTCGCTGGTCAAGTAAGCGACTTGCGGCGTCAGACTCAGTTGGGTCGAGTATTCGGCAATCAGCTTTCCGCCTGCATCGTAAACGAATATCACCGTTTCATCATCGGTTATCTTTTTGACGCGTTTGCCGTCGCCGTCGTAAAAATATCTGCCCAATGAAAGGTTGTTCTCTAAAACTTCGATTTGCTTGTTCTCGCCGTCGTAGATGAAACTTCGATTCAGCGCGTCACGCGTTGTATTACCTGATGCGTCGTACAGGTAATCGGCAACGGCGTCGTTGTCCTGGTCTGATTTGAAACGATTGTTCGAGGCGAGAATTTCGGGATTGACGACTTTCGCCAGAGCGCCCGCCGCCAAAGTCGTCGTCTGATTATCGGTCGTGTCGAAATTGCGATTGCCGTAGCGGTCGTATTTGAAGGTTTGTTTCCACGTTTCGCCGCCGCCGACGGTTTCCGAGGCTTGTTTGACGCGGTTCAGCGAATCGTACGTGTAAGACTGCACCGCCGTAAAGCCCGGATTATTTCCAGCGGTCGGAACGGTGATGCTCTGCGCGCGGACGTTGCCGTTATTGTCGGCGGCGTTCGGCGTGTTGTAGGTAAAATCGAGCTTTAATAAATCGCTCGCGTTCGGCGTCGCGCCCAGAGCAATGCGCACGGGCTGCAATCTGGAATTGAACTCGGTCGATTCCCAACGCCCGTTGCCGAGCTGCATCGCGGAAACCGCGCCCGCCGCCGTGTACGCGAAATGCGCGGCGTAAGTCCAGAAACCGGCGTTCTGGTTCTTTTTGCTTTGCACCATCGAGAGTTCGCCGTCCGCGTCCAGAATGTTTTTCACGACTCTGCCCGTCGGGTAAGTCTCTTCGAGCAGCGCGCCCGCCAGGTTGTAGCCGTAAGCGGTCGTGTAGCTTTGCCCGTCGGTCGTCTGTTTATGAGCCGTCGGTCTGCCCGAAATGTCGAAGGCGGTGTATTCGGTCGTCGAAACGGAATTGGAGACTTTTACCAGCTTGCCTTTCGCGTTCTGGATATTATCGTAAAAATATGCGACCGCCGGAGTCGGCGTCTGCCCGCCCGGCTCGTTGGCGTAAGTTCTGGCGACGATGCGGTTTAGCGCGTCGTAAACGCAGCTCGTCAAAACGCCGCGCGCGTCCGTTTTCGCCAGCAGATTTCCGGCGGCGTCATACGCGTAACTGATGGTTCCCGATTCGGGATTCGCCGCCGATTTCAAACGCGCCAGCGCGTCGTAAACAAACGTCCTGGTCTGCGCGCCCTGCGTGACGGTCGTTAAATTATTCAGCGTGTCGTAAGCATAAAAGGTCGGCTGCGTCGGACTCTGAATCGCGCCGAGCTGCCCGGCTTCGTCCGGCTCGTCGACGCGGATTAATTGTCCGAGCGCGTTGGTAATCAAGCGTCTTTCTTTCGACGATTGGTCTTTAACAGTCGTCACCGCGCCGATTTGAGCGCCAGCCGTCGCCAGCGCGTAAGTCGTTTCGGTAAACGCGCCGTCCGGCGTCGTCACTTTCCACACGCGCCCGAAATCGTCGTAAACGGTCGAAGTGCATTCCAGATTCGTCGCGCAGTCCGGGTTCGAGACGTTTTTGAAAGGATTGGAAACCTCTTTCACTCGTCCCATCTGGTCGTAATTTGTAATGACAAAAACGTCGCCGTTCGAATCGACCGATCGCGTTTTAATCGTTCTGCCCAGACCGTCAAAGTAGGTGTAGACTTCGTTCCATTTTTCGGCGTCAATCTGCGTTTTGTTTTTGACGAAGCGCGTTGCACTGCTCGTCGCCGCGCCGTATTCGGTGACGGTCTGCTGACCGTTCGGCGCGATTGCCCTGGTCGGGCGCAAAAGCGAATCGTTATACTGAATCTCGGTCGTTTGGTTGTTCGGGTCAATCGTGTAGCGCGGCAAGCCCGTGTTTAAATCGTAGGAAATAATCGTTTCCAGCGCCGCGCTGGAGCCGTTCACGTTGTCCGGGTCGGGAACCGGAGAAATGGTTTTTGTCGGGTAGGCGCAGGCGTAATCGGTGCTGTATTCGGTCTGACTCTCGTAACCGCGCCCGTCGACGGATTTGCGCAGATTGCCGTATTTATCGAAGTAATTGTGAGTTTCTATGAATTGATTATTGGCTGGGTCGGTATAGCTGCGGATGCTTGTCAGGTTGCCCCGGTAAGTGTTATTGGGGTCTACCCATCTGCCGGCGGCGAACGTAGGCAGGTTGGCGCTCGATGTCAATATGAATTCGTCATACCTCATTTGGGTTCTGGAGATATGCTGGTTACTCGCCGGATTGATTAATCTTTGCTCGGCAACAATTCCTAAAATGCTTCTATCCGGCGCATTGTAATTTGTATTGTATAGGTAGTCAAGTTCAATCCGCTTAACCGGGACAATATTGTTAAATCGCGCCGCCAATTGCGCGGCGTTTTCCGTTTGCGCCGGGCTTGTCGAAGCGCTCGAATCTACTAATATAAAATCGTATTGCTCGCTGGTTTTCAGATTTAATGAAGAAAAAGCCCTTAAATCCGAGCTGCCGCTCGTATCGTAGGTGTTTTCCGTCTTCGTGACCAAGGCGTAACTGGAATCCGGGTCGAAGATAATGACGATTTCACGCTTGACGCGCGGGTCGCGCGTCGCCAACACGGGGCTTCCGTCAAGCGCGCCGGTATATTCCCATTCGGTCAGTTTGCGGGTTTTCAGATTTGTCCCGGAATAAACGCGCTCTTCATAGGCTCTGCCGGAGAGCGGATTTTCAAAACCCCACAGCGTGCGGTCCTGCGTGGTGCCGTTGCTCCAGTTGCTTTCCAGATATTGTTCGGTGATGGTCAAGCCATCGGGAGCGGTGGTTTTAATGCGGTAGCGAGTTCCGCCGAGTTCCTTGAAAGGCTCGTACTTCCAATGCATTTCCGGCGCGCCGGCGCTTTCCCTGACCCACCGATTAATGACGCCGCGGTTCGTTTGCTGCTGCACTGAATCGCGGTGCAAACTGAGCGACGGGATAGCCGCGTATTCAAACCGCTCGGAGCCGCCTGTCGGATATTCGATTTTGGTAATTTCGCCGTAGCGATTGTATTGGAATTTGTATTTTAATTGATTAGGCAGAACGATTTCCGTCAGCACGACCGGGTTGAAGATAACCGTGCGACAGATTCTGGTCTGCATATTGCCCATAAAAAGCGACTCGTTGCCGTTGTAAATAGTGCCCATCGGACAATCACGATTGCCGTCATAGACGAGCGCCTCGTTCGGGTCGAGCAGCACGCCCGTGTCGCCCAGATTCTTCCACACCAGTTTGTATTCGCGCGCGGCTTGATCCGCGAGCCCGGGCATCGTAAACGGCTGCGTGCCGGCGATCTGCTCCTGCGTCGCCGGATTCAGCGGCAGCGGCGAAGTCAGCGGGCGGTTGAGCGTATCGTTCCAGGTTCGGTTCGAAACATTGAAATCAAGTCGGTTGCCGTGACGGTCTTCATACAGATAACCGATTTGTTCGGTGCCGCCTGAAGGAATCTGAAAATAATAGCGCGAGCCGTCGGGCAGATACAAAACGCTGCCGGTTTCGCCCATCACCAGCCGCGAGCGCGAGCCGTCGGTCGCCAGATACGTGCCTTCCCATTCAATCGCTTCGTTAAGGGCGCTGTGATAGGAATCATCCTTGCGCAGCTCCTGCGTCGAGCCGTCCGGCAGCTTCACGCGGACGCGGGTCATATAGTACAAACCGTCGCCGCAGTAGTTCGTGCCGCCGCCGCTTTCGACGTCTCCCGGCGCGGGCGGCGGAACGTGCATCGAGATTTCTCCGACCGAATTGCCGTGACAATCGTAAAGGTCGGGAAACGCCTCGATCTGCGCCGTCCCGAAACTCGAAGTCCAGCCGGCAGCCGATTTTTCGGCGTAGCGCGCCGCGTTGGTCGTGAAATTGACGGCTGACTCTCCGTACCCGACCAAATCGAACCGCCAAAGCTTTGACGAATAATTAAAAACGAGCGGCATTCCGAGTCCGGCGCGACCGGGAAAATCGGCAATCGGGATGGATAATTCCATCGCCAGCGTGCCGGGATTGATGCGCGCGTTTGAGCGCAGCGTCTGGTCGGGTTTGTTGCGCGTGTTTTCGGTTTTGTGGGCTTGCGATGCTGCAATAAAAGAGGAAAAACCGGACAATAAAATCGTGATTAATACTGCCGTCAGATACAGACTGCCATTGAAAATTTTGTTTCCGTCAAAATCATTGCCCGTCAAACTTTGATTCGTCGTCATTGAGTTTATCGCCTCATTTTTTCTATAACTATGGGTAGAGCTTTGTTTTCCTTATTTAATCCTTATTTAATCCTTGATTTAATTCCTGTTTCTTTAATTTTTGTTTGGGATTTATCTTCGATAAAAAGCCGGGACTGGAATATCGCCCGTCATTCCCCAGTGTTCGGTTCTGGTCTGACCCGTCGAACTGTTGCGGATATACCAGTTTCCGGCATCGCCCGCGCCTCTCGACGATTCGCTGTTGCGCCAGACGGCGATGTCGGTTTTGCCGTCGCCGTCGTAATCGCTCTCAACGGGTTTATCCGTTGCCAGTTGCCAGGAAACAATTTGCGTTTGATTGTTTGAGCTTTGCAGAATGTGCCAGGCGTTCAATCTTTTCAAGGCGTAGTCGGCACGTCCGTCGCCGTCGAAATCGCCCGTCACCGGAACGTCGCTCGCCTGACCGTATGCCACTGTCTGAACCTGACCGTTGGTGCTGCGGTAGGTGTAAAATGAAGCGCTCGCGCTGCGCCAGACGCTGACGTCGGCGCGCCCGTCGCCGTCGTAATCAGCGGCGGCGGGCGTGTCCGAGCTCAAGCCGAACTGCTGCGAGACGACGCCGGCGGTCGAGCTTTGTCGAATGAGCCAGGTGCCGCTTGACGGTCGGAAAACGGCGGCGTCCGATTTTCCGTCGCCGTCAAAATCCGCCGCCAGCGCTGTATCGCCCGCGGTCCCGAAGTAGTAATATTCTTCAGCGCCGGTGCTGCTTTTAATGACGAACCACGTTCCGGTCGAAGCCCGAAAAACGCAGAAATCAGTTTTGCCGTCACCATCATAATCGCCCGGTACAGCCATATCCGAACTGTTGCCCCATTGCTGCGAAACCTGCATTGTGCCGCCTGTTCCCATCACATACCAGTAACCCGAGGACGGTCGCCAGACGGCAAGGTCTGCGGGCGGCACGGGGCTGGCTGCCGCATCCTCGACCGCTAACAGGCGCGAACCGGCATAGATATATTCTTTGGCTATTTGCGTCGGAGCCGGTGACGGGGCGGAAAGAAACGGATTGATTTTCGAAATGAAGCTTTGTTCTCGATTATTATCAAGCTGTCCTTTATTGCCGGCAATCTGTTTTTTGGCGTCTTCTTCCATATATTTCAATCCGCCGGCTAAAACGCCGATGCTCAGAAATGCAATTATCGCCGCCGTCCACCAGTGATTTTTGAGATTCTCAATCGCTCCGGCTCGGCTTTGCCGGCTTTGATTATTCAATTGATTTGCAGCGGGTGATTTAACGGGCAGGGCGGCAAGCGGTTGATTAAATTGGTTTCTCTTCTTTTTAGACATATCTTTTCTCAAATCGGAGCAGCCATCACTGATGGTTTAAAACCATCACTAGCGGGGCTGGATACAAATGTTGGGAGAGTTTTCACTAAACGATAAACTGCTGCTCGTTAGGAGTGAAAGATTTATCGCCGAAAATCTTTGAAACGGATTGTTCAGAGATTAATTTCAGCCTCAAGGCATATTTGATTTTTTAGAGCGGGACGGATAAGATGCAGATTGAGTAAGTCATCTTTTAGACATTCCATTCTAAAGATGAATCAATCGGCTTGAATGGTAATTGCCGTTACCATTCAAGCGTTTATTTTGATTCATCTTAAATCAAATTTCATTCAAAAGAACTAATAGGAATTTAAAACTCAAAACTTAAAACAAATAAAAAAGGCGGCTTTTAAAATACAAAAACCGATTAACCTTTTTTCAGGTTATCGGTTTTTCTTAAATCTTATTTATTGACTTTCTAAATTCGTCGCCGCCCGTTTGGCTGGATAATAATACTCAACCAAATTCTCAGGAATATTCGAACGCGATGGTTTTATTAAAGCAATGGACTTAGCCGACATAATATTAACTTTTGTAGAATCTGGAAACTGAATCATTGTTTTAGACATTTCATTGCGAAACAATTTCAGTTTGTCAATTAACAGCATTTTCGCTGTTTGCATCTACTTCTACTATAAATTTGAGAACTTACTAATGCTTTTCGCTACCGAAAAAAGTTATCGGTTTGCCGGTTAGCGTATTCCCCTTGTTTTGTCGGTTGAAGCGAAAGTAGCACAGGTCAAAATTATATGTCAATACTTTTTTTGAAAAATTTCAGGGTCGAACACTGCACGGAGCATCGCCCGAAAGCGAGATGACGCACATTGCGCTTACCGATTACAAAGGCGACAGTCAGGTAAATTGGTTAAAGCCGGTAAGGGTCGAAGAATATAAAGCTGACGCGAAATAACCATAAAATTATTCATAGAGAAGGGCGTCCAAAATCTTCAGTTTTTGAACACTTTTTTTATGCTTGCCCAAATAATGAAATTTATTGATTTAAGTATTGGATTTTCTTGAGAGGTTTCGGGACACGTAATTTTGTCTAAAAAAGGGTGGTTTTTGAGACAGCATAAGTATAGCACCGCACTATTAAGATACTACCTTTCCCGCGCCCGGTTTCCTGATTTGAGCCTGCCTGAAAGTAATTAATCTTTCCGGTTTAACGGGAAAAACTCTGCGTGAATCTCAGCCGGAACGATTTCAGCGGTAAAATAACTTTCAACCCGAACGGGCGAACCGGCGGCGCGGCGCAGCATCACGATCTGTCCGACGTGCGTCAGAGCATCGGCAATCGGACCTTGCGTGATTTTCTCTATCGCTTGATTCAGCCGAGCATCCGAAGCCAGGTAAGAATCGAACGCTTTCGCGGCAGAAAAAAACCGCGCCGCTGCCTCTTCCCACGGAAGCGAATTCGAATTCAGATAAACCAGCTCGCCTTTCATTAAGTAGAGCGAGCCTTCGAGTAAATCGCCGAGGTGCGCCAAAATCTCCGCCGGAGTTCTGATGGTTTCATCAATTTTAAAGGCGGCGAAATTTTCCGGCGCGTTTGAAACAGCTATCCGCGCGCGAAAAGTCAGAGCGGCGACCAGA
The DNA here is from genome assembly GCA_036388635.1 of Pyrinomonadaceae bacterium. GTDB lineage: Bacteria > Acidobacteriota > Blastocatellia > Pyrinomonadales > Pyrinomonadaceae > JALZHR01. Next base: position 3,700 of record DASVRL010000114.1, on the reverse strand, counting down.
TGTCGCAGTAATTCGCGTTTCAAATCAATCGTCATATTTTTTCCTTCATATTAATCCGGTTTTAATATTTCCATCCCGTTATTTTTCGGGTTGCCGACGATACTTCAGAAAACGGGCGACTGTCAAGCGTTTGACTGAGCAGCAGCGGCAGCCGTGTCGCTTTACTCTCTGTCGAAGATTGCAAAAATTCCGGTCAGAAAAGCGAGTATCGCCGGAGTAATTGTTATTAAAGCCGCTTTTCTGCCGCCCCACATTAAAATAAACAATCCTGAAAAGCCGGAAATACTTATTATTGAAAGCGCTCCGACCGCCAGAATGACGGCTGACGCACGGCTTCGCTTCGTCACGTCGCAATAAGCGCCGGCGGCGACCGTTAAAGAAATCAGCCAGACGTGCGCGATAGAAAGGCTCCAAACGAAAATCTCACCGGCATCGCCCGCTGCCGAAAGAGCAAAACCAATAAATAAAAAAAAGATTAACAAAACGCTCGCCGAAGATGCAATTCCGGCACTAATCTCTAATTTTTGAACGGTATTCATATTTAATTCTTTGAAATAATGCTCTTCTGCATCTAAACTATTCGACGGAAATTTTCCGTTTTCAAGGATTTTCGCGATGAACAGGTTTTTCCCGTTTTTATTAACTTTTCTCCTGCTGCTTTTTAATTTCGCCTGTCAAATGAGTTCGCCGATTCCGGCGCGCGAAGACGTTCCGGTTTCTGCAACGCCAAAACAGAAGCTCCACGACGTTCCATCCGCCGAAATCAAAAAAATGCTCGAAAGCGCGTTTGAGCAAACCCGGGTGACGAAGACCTACGACCCGGCGTACGTCGAGCTTCCGTATCCGAACGGCGATGTGCCGGTGGAAACCGGCGTCTGCACGGATGTCCTGATTCGCGCCTTTCGCCGCGCGGGCACGGATTTGCAAAAGGAAGTCCACGAAGATATGCGGGCAAACTTCCATTTTTACCCGAAAAAATGGGGCTTGCCCAAACCCGACACCAACATCGACCATCGCAGAGTTCCGAATCTGCAAACTTTTTTCGCGCGCCAGGGCAAATCGCTGGCAATCACGCGCAATCCCGCCGATTACAAACCCGGCGACGTTGTCAGTTGGGACATAGACGGCAAGGGAATGACGCACATCGGCTTGGTTTCCAATCTCTGGAACGAAGCGACCAAAAGATATCTAATCATTCACAATATGGGCTGGGGCACGAAAGCCGAAGACGTTTTATTCACCTGGAAAATCACCGGACATTACCGGTATTTCTGATTTTTAAGCTCGCTGATTATCGCCGTCATCGACAGCAAAACCGCCGCCGCTAGCCAGAACGTCACCAGCCCCCAGCCGAAAACGGCAATCTGCTGCCAGTCGTCTAAAGGACGCGCTAATTTGTCAATCGCATTGAAAATCCCGAAAAGACCGTAAGCAAACGGCACTAAAAGCAGCGAATTAAAAACCAGCGTTCCCGCCCAGAGCGGAATTACGAAGTCGTCGCCGAGCGAGCCGCGCGAATGCCGGTAATACTGAACCAGTAAAAACACGCCCGCGCCGAATATCGCCAGCGGAATCAACAAAAGAAATACGGCGTCCGGACCGCCGCTGAAGACCAGCGCGATTGAAAATAATACCGGATAAAAAAGGCTGATGACGGAAGGCAGAAGCCACAGATAACCGGCGATTTCAAACAACCTGGCGATTTTTTGCGAAACGGTCTTTTTCATAAATTTGTCCTTGCCTTGCGAAATTTTTATAATTCCGCCCGGACAAATCGCAAACGTCGTACCAAACGGCAAAAATGCAAAAAGCCCTGTCTTTTCGGCATTTTTACAAAATCAGATTTTGCAAAGTACCGAGACAAGGCTTTATTTTTCGCAAATTGAAAATTGAAAAGGCAAGAATAAAAAGCAAGAAATCGGTTTACTTTTTACTTTTTACTTGAATTTTCTATTTGTTAGCACGAGCCGATGGTCATGGTGCTCGGGTAATAGAAACTTCCGCTAGTGGTCCAGCCGTAGACGACGCACAAAGCCTGATTGCCCATTGACGTGGTGTACAGGTTTGTGCCGATGGAAAGATTTAATTGGGTATCGTTGTAACCGTTGTTGTATTGCAGGCAGAACATAACTGAGCTGTTGCTCTTATAAGCCAGCATTCCGGCGCCGGTTATGACATTGCCGGAGGCTGCCGTGATTGTCGCATACTCGCTCAGTTGTCCGGTCGCCGAGCTGTAGCAAATTTCCCATCCCGAAATCGAAACCGGGTCGACCAGCGACGCGGATTCGGCACCGGAAGAAAACATTCCTTCCAGTTCTTCCAAACTGAAATTTCCTGATTTGACTAAATTGATGACGTCTTGTTCGTTTGCAGGCATAATATATGCTCCTTTTTTATTTTTTAAATGAGTTGAAGAATATCTTCAAAAGCAACATACTCCTATCTTGCTGGCTTTGCAATTTCAAATTTAATATTTATTTACCAATAAGCATTGAACGTTTAAAATTTTGATAAATAATAAATGTTCAATGATAAATGATTTAACGCGACTCGACTTTTTGAAACTCAAAGCCGCCGAATTCAAAAGCGAAAGACCTGCTTTCGGGAAGATATTCGAGCGTCACTTTCGTTGCCCACCACGGATAGGCGTAAGCCTTCGGCTGGAGAATATTCCAGGACAATTTCCGCCTTTGGCGCGCCGCTTTTATCGCGTCCTGAAACCCGTAAAGCGTCATCGAAACCTCCAGAAACGCCAGCTCGCCGTCAAACGTGCCGTAGATGATAACCGGATTGTGATTGACGTTATCGACCGTGTAATCGAAGCTGCCGTCCAGATTATGCATTCCCATCGCCGCAATCGAGCTGTCGTTGTCGGGAAAATATTTTTCCGGTATAAAGCGGTCGGGCGGCAAATCCAGAAAATGCCGCATCTGCGAATAGCCGGTTTTCAGCGAATCGCAGGTTTTCCCGACCGTCATACATTCCATATTTTTTTCGACGAACGCGCGGTCTTTCAGGTAGAAGTGAAAATCATAATGCGGCGTGATAAAAGAGCCGTTCGGACCGCGCGGCGCGCCTTCCGTATTCCAATCGACTTCGACGTAACGAAACGGAAACGCCGGCTTGGTGTCGGCGGAAATATCGAGGTATTTAAAACGATAAATCGACGATTGCGGCGTGGTCGGCAGCAGCGAATTTTTGGTTATCGAATCGCCGCCCGCCGTAAACGGCGACGGCACGATTAAACGCAGCGCCTGCGGGCTGACGCGCCCCGCTTCCCTTCTGACCGGAACTTCGACTTTCCAGTCGCTGCGTCCGGCATATTTTTTTATCTTCTCAAAGCTCTGCGGAAATTTGCCGGACGGCGGAACGAGCGTAATCTGCGCGGCGAACGCCGACGGGCAGGCGAGCAGACAAGCGATGACAAAACCCGGTAAATAGCGCAACGGTAAAAAACGCATCTGAAATAACCTCCTCAGGTTTTTTGTATTATTAATCCAGAGCTATAACCGCTTGTTCGTCGATAATAAATTAAATTTACCTGTATTTACCTGTCCGCGTCCATCCGCATCTGCTCGTTTTCCTCGACGTTGAGTCTGCCTTTTTTGTCTTTGGCAAATTCGGCGACGACCCGGACAAAATTATCCGACTTTTCTTCCTGCGGATTGTGACCGCAGTCTTTGAAAACGACGAGCCGCGA
>DASVRL010000113.1:0-7288 GCA_036388635.1 Pyrinomonadaceae bacterium | reverse complement strand
CGACGACCGACGACGTGGCGCTTTCGATTTGTTTTCTGCTTTCGGACTGGTCGCGCCATATTACGGGCGAGATTCTGAACATCAACGGCGGCACGGTTTTGTGCGGGTAAAAACAAAAAGTTTTTGCCGGTTTTGTCTGTCACCGAACATAAAATCTATTCTTGCGCTTGCTAAAATTATCCTTGCGCTTCGAAAGAAACGCAAAATTTAGAGTAGTAAGTTCAAGGAGGTAAAAATGGCAGAAAAACAAAGAGGCGGCTCGTCAGCAGACCACGCAAAAGCCGGCAGCCAATCGAAAGGCGGTAAAGGCGGCAGCGGCGGCGGCAACCGTGAGGAAGCGGCTCGTAAAGGCGGCGAATCGCACAGCAGCGAGCATATGTCTGAAATCGGACGTAAAGGGGGGAAAAAATAATCTCCTATGAATCATTATAAAAATTGAATAAGTGCGAAAAGCCGACTTTTAAGTAGTCGGCTTTTCGTTTTTAGCAACTTCGATTTTCCTGCCGCCGATTTTTCTCCGCTTGACAAAGAATCCGGTTTAGATTGAACTTTCAAAGATTGTGAGTGAAAATTTTTTTCCAACCGTAATGAAATTCGGCGGCACCTCGGTCGGTGACGTCGCCGCTTTTGAACGCGTTTTTCGCATTGTCTCCGAGCAGGTCGATAAAAATCCGGTCGTGGTCGTTTCGGCGATGACGAAAGTGACCGATGCGCTTTTGACGGCTTTCGACACGGCGAAAAAAGGCGATGCGGAAGCGGCGGACGCTTTTCTCGAACCGCATTTTGCGCGTCACGAAGAAGTTTCCCGAACTTTTCTGAATGAAAAACAGCAGCCCGTTTTCGACGAGGAATTGAGCTTTGTGAAAGGCGAATTGCGCGAGCTTTTCAAACGCGTTTCGCGCCGAAGCTTACCGCTGGCGATGATGAAAGACGCCGTCGTCTCCTACGGCGAGCAGCTTTCTTCGAGATTGCTGGCGGATGTTTTAAAGGCGAAAGGCATCAGGGCGCGGGCGGTGGATTCGCGCCGCCTGATTGTGACGGACGACGAATACGGCGCGGCGCAGCCTGACTGGAACGAGACCGAAAGACTGATCAAAATCGAGCTCGAATACCTGATTCGAAACGGCGAAATCCCCGTGCTGGGCGGATTTATCGCGGCGAGCCGGAGCGGCGAAACGACGACGCTCGGGCGCGGCGGCTCGGATTATTCGGCGGCGCTGGTCGCGGCTGCCCTAAGGGCGCGCGAGCTGCAAATCTGGACGGACGTGACCGGCGTGATGACGTGCGACCCGCGCATTGTCGGCGAGGCGCGGACGATTCCCGTGCTGAGCTACGAAGAAGCCGCCGAACTCGCCTATTTCGGTGCGAAAGTTCTGCACCCGAAAACGATTCAGCCCGCCGTCGATTATTCGATTCCGGTCAGAGTCTGCAATACGTTCGAGCCGGAGGTCGTCGGCACGATGGTTTTGTCGGAATCCACTGAGGCGCCGAATAAAATCAAATCCATCGCGCACAAGAAAAACATCACGATTTTGCGCATTTCGTCGGCGCGAATGCTCGGAAGCTACGGCTTTATGTCGGCGCTTTTCCAGATTTTTGAACGTTACCGGACGGTGATCGACGTGATTTCAACCTCGGAAGTTTCCGTCGCTTTGACGCTCGACGACACGGCTTCGCTCGAACAGATTGTCAACGATTTAAAACGTCTCGGCGATGTCGAGGTCGAGCCGGATAACGCGGTCGTCTGCGTCGTCGGCGAAGGCTTGCGCGCCGCTTCCGGGTTGGCGGCAAAGATTTTTTCGACGATTGAAGACGTCAACGTCGGGCTGGTTTCGCACGGCGCGTCGAACGTGAATCTGACCTTTGTCGTCAAGGAAGACGTCGCCGGCGAAGTGATTAAAAAACTGCACAACGAATTTTTTAAGTAGAGAATAACAATTATGAAATTAAAGGAAACATTAAACGGTAATGGCGAGGTATTCGATAATGAAACTAATTTAGGAAAGATTAGTTATAAATTAAATGTTTATCAAGAAATTCATACTGTGAATAATCAGGAAGTAGAAGGATTGAAAAGTATTATGGGAAATATTACTTCTGAAGATGCGATGAGATTATTTCATAAAGATGAGTTAACTCTTGTTTTAGAAGATGGGCGTTGTATTAAATTTTTTGTTCGTAATTCCAATGGCGAAATTAGATGCTCCGGCGGTTTTTTCCAGAAAGAAAACTAAAGCGTAATAATGAGAAGAGTTTAATTTAATGTCTGAATATTTCAGTCACCCATTTTTGATTATCAAAGATGAAACCGTGGTCAGAAAACTTCTAGCGGCGATAACGGACGAAGAAATCAAAACGTTGTATTCAATCTCGGCTCAGTAAATAGTCTGCCGATTCGGGCGTGCAATTAAACGACGCGGCTTTGATAGAACGGCTCAAGGTGTTGTATCAATAGTTTTATGAATCTTTTTGAATTGACCAAAAATTTAATGAATATTCCGTCGGTTTCGGGCGAAGAAGAAGCGGTCGGATTTTTTCTGCGCGATTATCTGGAAAGTTTGGGCTGGACGGTCGAATTGCAGGCGGTTTCCGAAAATCAAAACAACGTCATCGCTTATTTAAACGAAACTCCGCGAGTTTTTCTTTCGACGCACATGGACACGGTTCCGCCGTTTATCGCGCCGACCGAAGACGCGGAGAAAATTTACGGGCGCGGCGCGTGCGATGCGAAAGGCATTATCGCTTCGCAGATCTTCGCGGCGGAAGAATTGCGAAAACAAGGCGTCAGCGACATCGGTTTGCTCTACACGGTTGACGAAGAACAGTCTTCGACCGGCGCGAAAGAAGCCAACAAACACGCGCTCGCCCAAAAATGCGAATATCTCATCAACGGTGAGCCGACCGACAACGATTTGGCAATCGGCTCGAAAGGTTCTTTGCGTTTTCTCATCAAGACCGAAGGCAAAGCCGCGCATTCGGCTTATCCGGAAATGGGCGAATCGGCGATTGAAAAACTTCTGGATATTTTAGAGGACATTCGCCGAATCGAATTTCCTACGGACGAATTTTTCGGCGAGACGACCAATAATATCGGCACTTTGAATGCCGGTTTGAAAATCAACATCGTTCCGGCAAGCGCCGAAGCCGGTTTGCTGATTCGCCTGACGACCGCCAAAGAGCCGATTTGGGAGATTCTGGAAAAAACGATTGCCGGTCGCGGGCGTCTGGAATTGATGTCGTACAGTTTGCCCGTAAAAATGCTCGCCGTCGAGGGCTTTCGGCAAAAAGTCGTGCGCTTTACGACCGACATTCCGCATCTGCCCGATTGGGGAACGCCGCTTCTTTTAGGCGCCGGCTCGATTCTGGTGGCGCACACGAAAGACGAATTTGTTTTGAAAAAAGATTTGGAAGAATCGGTCGGGCTTTATATGAATTTAGTTAAAAAGCTTTTAGGCTGAAATGAAACGGCGCAAATTTTATCAAATAATTTTTCTTCTGGCGGGCGTTTACAACGTCGGTTGGGGACTTTTCGTCGCGCTGAATCCGAACTGGCTTTTTAGTTTCGCCGGAATGGAGCCGATAAATTACCCGGACGTTTTCGCCTGTCTGGGAATGGTCGTCGGTCTTTACGGCATCATTTATCTGGAAATTGCGCGAAAGCCGGAGCGAGGGTTTCTGCTGGCGGCGCTCGGTTTAATCGGAAAAATTTTAGGTCCGATCGGCTTGGCTGTGCTTATCGCGCAGGGCGCCTGGAAACCGGCGACGATTGTGATGTGTCTGACCAACGATTTCGTCTGGTGGATTCCTTTTGCGCTTTATTTATATGATTCTTGGGCGTTTTACAAAAAAGATTTCGCTAGCGCCGGATAAGCCGGACGGAGTTTTTTGGCTGATTGATTGAAGAAGATTTTTAAATCTTTGGCGAAGCGAAGAGCGGGTTAGTTTAAACCGAAAATTTCGATTCAAAATGTAATTTCGGTATAAATTTAGGACGGGCTTAAGGATAGTAATTATTATCCTTAAGCCCGTCATTTATTTGCTGTTTATTCAAACCGCGTCGCTGTTCCGGTCGAGCAATTGTTAGCGATGACATTACCATTAACATCGAAAACCTGAGCCGTGGCGGTCGCGGTGTAACTGTTTCCGTCAGGGCTCAATTGAATTTGTTCTCTGACTACCTGCTTTCCGGCATAAGTGCCGTCCGCGTTGAAGCGGAAAAATTGAAAGGCGGTAGTGTATTGCCGTTGCGATTGATAATTCCAGATGCCTTGACCGTTGCTGCGGAGCGAGGGCGGAGTTCCGGCTCCCCAATCGCTCATCGTTCCGCCGCGCATGTAAGTGTGCATCACGGCAAAAGTTTGGATCGCCTCGCCGGTCGCGCAATTACGCCGCGTGTTGGTGTGATTCCACACGCCTTCCAATGCCCGCGCGTTTCTGCGTTGCAGAGACGAATCTTCCGCTTGTGTTTGTTCGACGCTTTTTTCATCGTTAACTATGTCCGCCTCCGCCTGTGCGGACGCCGAAATTTGTGTGAACACCGTCAGCAGCAAAATCGCCAACATTGTGTTGATTGTTTTCAAGATTGTATTTTTCATTTTATTTTCCTCTTTTTGGTTTTTAGTTATTCCAGCCGAAACATTTATTTTTATTTGCGGCTGATGAATGTCATACTTACAAAAAACAGGAACGAGAATCCTTCGGATTTCCTGAAGGTTTTCTGACTCTTTTCTGAAAAACCGTTATGTCCAACACGCCCAAAGACTTATACGAATTCGATAAATTCCGTCTCGACGTTTCCGAACGCATTTTGTGGCGTGTGGGCGAGCGCGTTCCGCTTTCCGAAAAGGCTTTCGACACGCTCGTCGTGCTCGTCAAACGCGGCAATCATCTGGTCAGCAAAGATGATTTATTAACGGAGGTCTGGACGGACGCGATTGTCGAGGAAAATAATCTCGACAAAAACATCTCGATTCTGCGGCGGGTTTTGGGCGAATGCGCGGACAAAGGGAAATTCATCGAAACCGTGCGCGGACACGGTTTCCGGTTTGTTCCGCCCGTTCAGATTCTAGTCTCCGAAATTCAAGCTCCAAACTCGGTCGAGTCCGAAATCGAGCCTCTTTCATCAAAAAACGAAAGCGAAAATTTAAATTTACAAAACGAGCCTGAAATTCGAAGCTTGAAATCGCAAGACGATTTTCAAGCCCAAAAACTGAAACCCGGAACAGACCAAATCCCAAATCCTAAATCCCAAATCCCGAATCGAAAATGGTTTGCCGTCGCTGCGGTTTTGAGCGTTTTGGCGTTTGGCGTTGTAGCCGGATTTTATTGGCGGCGCGAAAATCCCAAATCCGCGCCCGCCGCCGCTCTGATAAAAAGCATCGCCGTTTTGCCGTTCAAACCGCTGGTTGCCGAAAACCGCAACGAAGCGTTGGAACTCGGAATAGCGGACGCTTTGATTTCAAACCTTTCGGGCGGCGACGGAGAAATTATCGCGCATTCGGTCAGCTCCATCCGCCGATTTAATAATCTGGAGCAGGACGCGCTCGCGGCGGGACGCGAGCTGGGCGTCGATTCGGTGCTGGAGGGCAATATTCAAACGGCGGGCGACCGGATTAGAATTTCGGCGCGCCTGCTTCGGGTCAGCGACGGCGAGCCTTTGTGGGCTGAACAATTCGACGAAAAGTTCACGGATATTTTCGCCGTTCAGGATTCGATTTCGGAACGCGTGGCGGCGGCTTTAAAAATCCGGATCGGGAAAGCGCAGAAAAAGCGACCGACGGAAAACACGGAAGCCTACCAGCTTTATATGAAAGGGCGTTTCCACGTTCACAAGGCAATCAAGTCGGAAATCGAAACGGGCATTTTATATTTCGGGCAAGCGATCGAGGCTGACTCGAAATACGCGCTCGCCTACGTCGGACTCGCGGACGCCTACCGGGCGATGTCGCTTGCCGGGGAAATGCCCGCCAGTGAATTTCTTCCGAAAGCGAAAACGGCGGCAAGCCGGGCAATCGAAATTGACGACACGCTCGCCGAAGCCCACGCCTATCTCGGACATATTACGTTTTGGTATGACTGGGATTGGGCAGCCGCGGAAATTCAACATAAGCGCGCGCTTGAGCTCGACCCGAACAGCGCCGACGCGCTTCAGTTTTACGCGCATCTGCTTTCCAACCTCGGGCGACACGCGGAAGCGCTCGCCAAAATAAAGCGCGCCCGCGAGCTCGACCCGCTTAATTTGCGAATCAACGCGCTCGAAGGCATGTTTCTCCTGCACGCCGGACAAACGGATGAAGCCATCGCCAGACTGCAGAAAACGCTTGAATTGGACGGAAATTACCGGCTGGCGGTAATGTTCTCGGCGAGAGCCTACAGCGAGAAAGGAATGTTTGCCGAAGCCGTCGCCGCCACCGACAAGGCGAAAGAGCTTTCCGTCGTCAGCACCGAAGCCATCGCGTTCGGCGCGTATGCTTTAGCGAAATCAGGCAAAACCGGCGAAGCGCGAGCCGCGCTTGACGAGTTGTTGAATTTATCAATTGCCGGCAGATACGTTCCGCCGTATAACATCGCGCTCGTTTACAACGCGCTCGGCGACGGCGGCAAGGCGCTCGATTATCTGGAAAAAAGCTTTGCGGAAAAGGACGTGCGGATAACGTTTCTAAAAGTCGAGCCGAAATGGAACAACCTCAGAAGCGAACCGCGATTCGTCGATTTGATGCGGCGGATGAATTTTGAATAATAGATAAAATGAAAATAGCTTTAATCGGTTACGGCGCGATGGGCAAGCTCATCGAATCTTTAGCCGAAAATAAAAATCACGAAATTGCCGTCATTATTCACGAAGCCGACGCGAAGCTTTCCGCCGCCGAATTGGCGGAAAAGCTGAAAGGCGCAAACGCGGCGATTGATTTTTCGGCGGCGGAAGCGGTCAGAAAAAATGTCGAAGCCTGCGTTTTGGCTGGCGTTCCGCTGGTCGAAGGCACGACGGGCTGGAACTCGGAGCGCGAAGAAATCGAAAAATTCGTCAGAGAATCGGGCGGCGCGTTCGTCTTCGGCGCAAATTTTTCTATCGGCGTGAATTTGTTTTATCGCATCGCTCACTTAGCGGCGGAGCTTTTCGCTAAATTTGAAGATTACGAAGCGTTTATCGAAGAACAGCACCATTCGCGCAAAAAAGACGCGCCTTCCGGAACGGCTTTAAAGCTAAAAGACATCGTTTCCGAACACATCACAAAAGATTTTTCCGTTTCGGCGACGCGCGCGGGAAATATTCCGGGCACGCATCGCG
>DASVRL010000112.1:0-7091 GCA_036388635.1 Pyrinomonadaceae bacterium | reverse complement strand
GAGCCGGTCGCGCCGCAAATTCGCCGGGCGGCTTACAAACCGAAAAACGAAAACAGGTTTGAAGCGCAGAAAGCGGATTACAGACCAACCAGTAATATAGTCAGACCGCCGGTTGACCCGCCGCCGACGGCGGAAACGAATTATGACGCGATTTCCGGCGAGCAAAGCTATCTGAAAACCATCGCCACGCTCCAGCAAAGCGTCGAGAATCGAAAAGACGAATTGATGAAGCCCTCGATGCGCGTGGCGTTCGAAAAAGATATGGCGGTCGTCGACGACGCGATTAAGAAAATGCAGCGCGAAGTCCGCAAAAATCCGAAAAATGAAGCCGCCCGAGAAGTTCTGCGCTCTTCATATCAAAACAAAATCGATTTATTAAATTCAGTCGCGGACAAAAGCGAGCTGATGGCGAGCTTGAACAGAAAGTGAAAAAGGGCAAAGGAAAAATTTTTGTCAGAGGCTATGGGGCGTCGCAAAAGGCAATTCTTTTGTCTTTTGCGCTTCTTCTGCTCCTACTGCTTTTCTCCGCTTCCGCAGTTTTCTCTCAAATCAATATAAAAGAGCCGAAAGTAGTAGTCGCCGTGCCGCTGCCGACCGTTTACCCGACGCCTCCGCCGCGACCGGTGATTCCGAGAAAGCGTCGCGCCGATAACGAAAGCGTCGCGGCGGCTGAAAAATCTATTCAGACCGAAGCCAAAGTCAACATTTCGCTGTGCGTTTCCGAAGGCAACGTTCGCATCAACGGCTGGGAGCGCAACGAAATCCGCGCTTTCGTCAGCGGCGGCAGCAAAGTCGGTTTTAAAGTTTTGCAGAAAAAGCAGAATCCGGTTTGGGTGATGGTTTTGGGCTTCGACCCTCTGACGGATAAAGAACCGGGTTTGGACGAATGCCTTTCGGGCGCGAATATCGAATTGGACGTGCCGCGCGGCGCGGTTATTAAACTTACAAGCCGCGCCAGCCAAATCGCGGTCGAATCGGTCGCCAGAGTAAAAATCGAAAACATCGGCGGCGATATTTCGCTTAATAATATTGCGGGCGGCATCGACGCCGGAACTTATCAGGGCGACGTGATGGTCGAAAAATCGGCGGGCGCGATGTCGCTTTTCGCGACGACCGGAAATATCGTCGTTTTCGACGTCGAGCCGAGCGAGGTCGGCGACAGTTTTAAGGCGAAAACCCGCAACGGCGCGGTCACTCTGCAATCAATCGGGCATTCGCTCGTCGAAGCCGGCTCGACCAGCGGCTCGATCCGCTACAACGGCGAATTTACGAGCGGCGGGCAATACACTTTCACCACCAATAACGGGACGATTCTGCTTTCCGTTCCGGCGGAATCTTCCTGCCGAATCAACGCCAATTACGGTCTCGGCGCGTTTCAGTCGGAAATCGCGCTGAAAGACGTGCAAAAAACTTCCGGCACGCAGGTGCAGAAACTGACGGCGCTGCTCGGCGCGGGCGACGCCAATCTGACGCTCACCACCTACAGCGGCGCGATTCGCATCAAGAAAAAATAATTAGAATGCAAAAGTAAAAAGTAGAAGGGCTAAATAAGGAGAATTTTTCAGTTTTGCCTTTCTACTTTTCATTTTTCTTTTCTTGAGATAAAAATTTCCAAAAAACTTGTCACAAACTTTTTCGGCGCGGTGTTCTTCAATTAGACACGGGAAGTTTCCTTCCAAAATTCAGCGAGGAGAATTAATAAATAATATGTCTTGGGTTATATCTTTAGTTTTAGCCGGTTTGATGATTACGCCGGGCAGCAATCTTTCCATTAATACCGATAATAATTTTGTCAACGTCAACGCGCCGACCGTCGTCAGTCTCGACGAAACCGAGCGCTTTGAGCAGACTTATCCCTTAAACGCGAACGGCAGAGTCAGCGTTTCCAATGTCAACGGCTCGATTATCGTCGAAGCCTGGGACCGCAACGAAGTTAAACTCGAAGCCGTCAAAACCGCCGACACGAAAGAACATCTGGCGGAAGTGCAAATCAAAATCGACGCGCGCCAGGATTCGTTCAGCGTCGAAACCGATTACGGCTCGTGGAAACGCAACGACGGCGGCGTCTGGAAAAATAGAAACAACGGCAAGCTCGAAGTGCAGTATCGCCTCCAAGTTCCGCGCGGCGCGGTTTTGGATGAGGTCGAAACGGTCAACGGTTCGGTGACGATTTCCAATATGACCAACTCGACCAAGGCTTCCGCCGTCAACGGCAACGTCAAAGCGACGAATCTGCGCGGCACGGCGCGGATCTCGACCGTCAACGGAACGACCGAAGCCGATTTCGATTCGCTGGCGAGCACCGGACAAATCACGCTCGATACGGTCAACGGAAAAGTTCTTTTGACGATTCCTTCGGACGCTAACGCGACCGTTCGAGCCGACACTTTAAACGGTCAGATTTACAACGATTTCGGTCTGCCGGTGCGCAAAGGCGAATATGTCGGACGTGATTTATACGGCAAAATCGGCAACGGCGCACTGAACATTAAGCTCAACAGCGTGAACGGCGAACTGTCGATTCGGCGCCGACAGGACGGCAAAAGCCTGAGCCCGGCGACGAATCTTCTGCCGCAAAAAAATAAAGCCGGCGACAAAGATAACGACAACGATAACGATAACGACAATGACGACGACGACGACAACGACAACGTTTCGGTTAACGTCGCGAAAATAAATAAGGACGCCGCCAAAGCGGTGAAAGACGCGCAGAAAGAAAGCCTCAAGGCGATGAAGCTGACGCAAAAGGAACTCGCCAATATTCAGCCGGAACTCGACAAAATCAACGAAGCCGAAATCGAGGACGCCGCCAAAATCGTCGATTCGGAAAAAATGAAGGAACGGCTCAGGGAATCGCGGATGCGGCAGAGAGATTCAATGCTGCGCGCCCGCGAAATCGGCTGGGGCGCGCCGGCAATCGAAAAAAAAAGCGAGACTTTTAGAGTCAGAGGCACGCCGAGGGTAACGGTCGATGCTAAAAATTGTTCCGTCGCCGTCAAGGGCTGGGACAAACCGGAGGTGCAGTATTTCATCACCAAGATTTCGAAGACGCAGCAGCCGGTCAATTACAAAGCCGACCACAACGATTCGCAGGTCAACATTAAAGTTACGGAAGAAACCACACCGCCCGCAGACGGTGTGGTTTTTGGCGATTTGAGCCGTATTCGCGTGGAGGTTTACGTGCCAAAAAAGTCGAATCTGCGGATTCTCACTAATCGTGAAATCCGCGTCGAAAACGTTTCGGGCGAAATCGAGCTGGAAGGCGGCGAAGATGCCGTGAATGTCCGCGACGTCGATGGACGGCTGCGCGTGGCGACCTCCGACGGCAGTATCCGCATTATCGGCTTTAAAGGCGATTTGGAATCCAGAACAACTGACGGCGTGATGAATCTGGAAGGCGATTTTCAAAAAATCAACGCGCACACCGTCGACGGCACAATTGTTTTGACGCTGCCGGAAAACGCCAATGCAAATATCGAATCAAACCGCCAGGACATCGAAGCCGAAGGCGTTTCGCTCATCCCGGCGGGCGATAAAAAAGACGTTTCCGTCTGGAAAGTCGGCAACGGCGGCAGCAGCGTCTACCGGCTTTATACAACCGCTGCGGGTCAGGTCTTCATACGCGGTTCAAATAATCTGAAAGCCGGCTTCTAATTCGTGTAGAGAAGAAAAATTTCTTCTCTACAAAAAATTTTGAAACTCTTTGACTGGGTTTGCGTTTTAGTCATTGCGCGGAATTATCCCCTTTCTGCATTCATATAAATAATAAATTTTCTTTTTATAAGATAAAGAGGTGGAGTATGAATAAACTATTCGCTCTTTTTACAATTTTATTTTTCTCGATTTGTATTCAAGCCCAGACCCCGACTCCGAGCGAAACAAACGGCTCCGCAGATAAAGATAAAAACGAAAAAAAGATAGAAATCGCCAAAAATAACCCGAACTCTAATTCGCCGACCGACGGCGACAGCACAAAAAAATTCGGTAAATTTAACGTTCCGCGCGAAAAAGCCGAACCTGTCAGGGTCGTCAAATTTCCCGCCTCGCCCGTCATCGATGGAAAGCTCGACGACGAAGTGTGGAAAAGCGCTCAGGTTTTAAAAGATTTTTACCAGACGTCGCCGGGCGATAATATTGCGCCTTCAAAACCGACCGAGGTAATGGTCGGCTACGATGAAAAACATCTCTACATCGCTTTTCGCTGTTTCGATGAAAAGGACAAAATTCGCGCCTCGCTCGCCAAGCGCGACTCGGTTACCGGCGAAGACAACGTGCGCGTCTGGCTCGACACTTATAACGACCAGCGCCGCGCCTATGTTTTAGCTTTTAATCCGTTCGGCATTCAGCAGGACGGAATTTACACCGAGGGACAGGGCGCGGATTTTTCGGTCGATATCGTGATGGAATCCAAAGGCGTCATCGAGGAGTGGGGCTGGTCGGTCGAAATCAAAATCCCTTTTAAATCTCTGCGCTATTCGGCGGGAAAAGGAAAGCTCTGGGGCTTTAACGCCGCCCGCAACATCGACCGCTTTAACGACGAATTCGACCAGTGGCTGCCGGACGACCGCAACATTTCCGGCTTTCTCGTCAAACACGGAAAACTGAGCGGGCTCGACGAAATCAAAACCGAGCGCACGCTGGAAATCGTGCCGAGCATTACGGTTTCGGAAACCGGACGCCGGTTTAAAGCCCGCGAAATTGCCGCCGGCAGATTCGTCAATCAACCGATTAAACAGGACATCGGCGTGACGATGAAATATACAATCACGCCGAATATCACGCTGGACGCGGCTTACAATCCGGACTTCGCCGAAATCGAAGCCGACGCGCTGGTCGTCACGGCAAACCAGCGTTTCCCGATTTTCTTTCAGGAAAAACGCCCGTTTTTTCTCGAAGGCGCGGACATTTTCAATTCGCCTCTGCAAATTTTTTACTCGCGCAATATCGTCGACCCGGATTACGCGGCAAAGCTGACCGGAAAAGTCGGAAAAAATTCTTTCGGTTTGATGGTCGCCTCGGATAACGCGCCGGGAAATTATACGGAAGAAGAACGCAATGACCCTTCCGTGCGCCCGCGCATCGACGAATTTGTCGACGAAAATTCGCTTTTTGCCGTCCTGCGCATCAAACGCGATTTCGGCAAAAACAACAACGTCGGGTTTTTCGGAACTTTTCGAAGCTTTCCCGAACAGCGCAATTTAGTCGGCGGTTTCGACGGAAATTTCAAGTTTACCGATAAATTAATTTCGACGTTTCAAGTCGTCGGAACGCACTCGCGCCGCTGCTTTTTCGACGCGACTTTCGAGCCGACTTTAGAACCCTTGCAGGCACAGCGCAATCGTGAAATCTGCGGCACCGGCTCGACCAACCAGACCAGCTCAAACGGGGCGACGTTTAACAACTACCGCACCGGAAACGGCTTGGGTTATTACTGGAATCTGGATTACACGGAAAAAAATCGCGGCTGGTTTGTCGAGGTCGGCGGTCGTTCGAAAGACTATCGCGCCGAATCCGGTTTCACGCGCCGCGTCAATACGAATTTCGTTTTCGCCGCCAATCGCCTGAGTACCAATCCGAAACCGAAGGAAAAAATTATCCGCATTGACTGGCGGCAGTTTTCCGGCATTAACTACGATTGGAAAGGTCGCTTGCAGGATTTAAACTTCGGCACGAATTTTAATTTTGCGCTCCAGCGCAACACTTTCGTCTCTGTCGAATCCGGCGTTTCTCTGGAGCGAATTTTTGAAGAAGAATTCGGTTTAAAGCGTTCGGCGACGCGCGAATTCGGCGCGTTTACCGGCGCGCCCGAGCGTTCCGTCTGGCAGCATTACGCGAGCGGCAACCTGAACACGACGCCGGTCAAACGGCTGAGCTTCGGAATGTTTTTGGGACACATCTTTAACGCTTACGATTTCGATTTCGGGCATCGCCCGCAGAATCCGGGACCGGGACGACAATTCGACGCGGAGATTTTCGGCGAAGTCCGACCGATCGACCCGCTGCGTATTTCGCTCAGTTATCGCAAAAGCCGTCTGGTGCGCAATGATAATAATGTCCGCACGTTCGATTCGGATATTATCGCCCTGCGCTCGACCTACCAGTTTTCGCGCTTTACCTTTACGCGCTTTCGTCTGGATTACGATTCGTTGAACCAAAACTTCAGCGGGCAGGCGCTGTTCGGCTGGAATCCGAGTCCGGGAACGGCGTTTTACGTCGGCTACAACGACAACTTCAACTACAACGGCTTTAACCCGTTTACGAATAATCTCGAACCCGGATTCCAGCGCAACGAGCGCAGATTTTTCATACGCGCTTCGTATCTTTTCCGCAAGAGCTTTTAATTATTCATACTTAGCTCCTCGTTATGTAAAATAATGTTCCTGCGGAGAGATAAAGGCAGCGGCTGGTCACCGCTGCCTTTTTTATTTTACGGAAGAAGATTCAGGCAGCCGGATGAAGGAAAGAAAAGTAAAAAGTAAAAAGGCAAAAGGAAGGCAATTTTTACTTTTACCTTTTGGCTTTTGCCTTTTTTTTCACTGTGCCCGCGGCGGCTGATTTCTTTTATTGAAAAACGCTCGACACCGGCGTAATCGTCACGTCCTGCGCTCGAAGCTTAATCGGATAAGTCGAGATGACTTTATCTTCGTCGAGAATATCCTTCGGTTTGGGCGCTTCGTAAGTTATCGGCGACGGTTTGTTATTCAGAATCGCGTCGCGTAAAGATTCGGCGTCTTTCGTTATCATCACCACGCGCATCGAATCGTTATCGCCGAAATGTTTTCGAATGGCGTTGTTGACGTCCTGCAAGGTCAGCTTCGCCAGCTCGTTTTTCATAAACGAATTGTAATCGCCGATGCCGTAATAGCGGCTGTCGAGCGCGTAGCCGAGCTCGGCGTCTTTCGTCTGCGTCAGGATATTGACGTATTTCGACAGAAATTCGCGCGTCGCTTCAAAGACTTCGGGCGACATGCCGTTTTCGACCAGCTTGTGGTATTCATACAAAGCCGCGCGCAGGGCGAAATGCGCGTTTTGCGGCTCGACGGGACGAATCCAGATTTGGAAAATGGTTTGAAAATCGACATCGTCAAACG
>DASVRL010000111.1:0-1632 GCA_036388635.1 Pyrinomonadaceae bacterium | reverse complement strand
CGGCGAAGTGAAACAATTCAGAACCGTCCGCGACGCCGAAACGGCAGGCGTCGCCATCATCTTTCAGGAGCTGTCCTTGGTCAAGGAACTGACCGTCGGCGAAAACATTTTTCTGGGGCGCGAGCCGAGCCGTTTCGGCGTCATAAACCGGGCGGAGCTGTATCAGAAAGCCGGTAAGCTTTTGCAGGATTTGCATCTCGCGATTGACCCGCGCACGCCGGTCGGAAATCTCGGCATCGGGCAGCAGCAGCTGGTCGAAATCGCCAAAGCCCTGTCGCAGAAAGCGAAAATTCTCGTTTTGGACGAGCCGACAGCCGCTTTGACCGAAGCGGAAGTCGAGACGCTTTTCGCGATTCTGGAAAAGCTGCGGGCGCGCGGCGTCGGGATGATTTATATCTCGCACAAGCTCGGCGAAGTTTTTCGGATGAGCGACCGCATCACCGTTCTGCGCGACGGAAAAACGGTCGGAACGAACCCGAAGGCGGATTTAAATATCGAAAAAGTTATCGCTTTAATGGTCGGGCGCGAAGTCGGCGACATTTTTCCGAAAACCAATCACGAGTTTGGCGAAATGGCGCTGGAAATTAAAAACCTATCCGCTTTCGACCTCGACAATCCCGGTAAAAAACTGGTTGATAATGTTTCGCTCCACGTTCGTAAAGGCGAAGTTCTCGGCATCGCCGGTTTGATGGGCGCGGGGCGCTCCGAGCTTTTAATGTCGATTTTCGGCGCGTGGCAAGGCAAAAGCCGGGGCGAGATTTTTGTCGAAGGTCGGAGGATTTCCATCGGCGCGCCTTCGGAAGCGATTCGTCACGGGTTAGGTTTCGTCACCGAAGACCGCAAGCGTTTCGGCTTGCTGCTGGAACAGACCATTTCAGACAATATGACGCTCGCCGGATTAAAACGAATTTCCGGCAAACTGCTGACGCATCGCTCGCGCGAAACGGTCGCGGCAAGCGGCGCGATGCGTTCTTTAAGAGTAAAAGCCGGTTCGCCTTTAACCGTTGCCGGAACGCTTTCCGGCGGAAACCAGCAGAAGGTCGTGCTGGGAAAATGGCTTTTGACGAATCCGAAAATTTTGTTTCTCGACGAGCCGACGCGCGGCATCGACGTCGGCGCCAAACAGGAAATTTACACGGAAATCAACAAACTGGCGAGAGAAGGTCTGGCGATTGTTCTGGTTTCGTCCGAACTGCCCGAAGTTCTGGGTTTAGCCGACCGAATTATTGTCTTGCACGAAGGCAGACTGACCGGCGAATTTACGCGCGCCGAAGCGACCGCCAAAAAAGTTATGAAGGCGGCGACCGGGAATGTTTAGGAAACTTCACCGCCGAGCCCAAAGGAAAAATTCGCGGAGATAACAGGATAAGCCGGGATAAATACCAAAATATCTTGCTTGTTTCTGACAATCGCTGTTATCTTCCGTTAATTCTTTTCTTGGAATCGCTGCGGTGAAGAAATTTAAAAATGAGCGAACAAATAAAAACTGAGAGCGGTCTGAAAATAGAGGCGGCGAGCTTGCGCGCTTACACGATGCTGGGCGCCTTGATTTTGATTTGGCTTTTGTTTTACTGGCAGACGGGCGGCACTTTTCTGTCGGCGCGCAATTTGTCGAATCTGATGCTGCAAACT
>DASVRL010000110.1:0-8087 GCA_036388635.1 Pyrinomonadaceae bacterium | reverse complement strand
TGTCTTTCCGACACGCATAACCGCAATGAACAAATCAAGGTGCCCGGCGGCGATATTCTGATTCACGCCGGCGACGCGACGACGCGCGGCACTATCGACGAAATCGTTTTGTTTAACGAATGGTTTGCCGCGCTTCCGCACCGGCACAAAATTTTTGTCGCGGGAAATCACGATTGGCTTTTTGAAACCGATAATCGGATTGCCAGAAAGCTTCTGAGCGACGAAATTATTTATTTGCAGGATTCGGCGGTCGAAATCGAGGGCTTGAAAATTTACGGAAGCCCGTGGCAGCCGTGGTTTTTCGACTGGGCTTTTAATTTGCCGAGAGGCGAACCGCTGGCGGAAAAATGGAAGCTGATTCCTGACGACACCGAAATTTTAATCACCCACGGACCGCCTTTTGGAATTCTGGACTTTCCGCCGGACGGTTTTAGCGTCGGCTGCGAGAGATTGCGGCGGCGCGTCGAAGAAATTCGCCTGAAGCTGCACATTTTCGGACACATCCATCACAGCTACGGAACGGAAGAAAAATTCGGCGTTAAATTCGTCAACGCTTCCGTTTGCGACGAAGCTTACGAGCCGACCAATCCGCCGCCGGTGTTTGATTTGTAATTTTGCGAAGAATCTAAAAGAAAAAGCGGGAAGAGAAATTTCTCTTCCCGCTTTTTTTGATTAATCGACGCTCGATTTAATTAACGACCGTTAACCGGCTGGTCGGTGTTGACGCCGAACTGCACGGCAGTAAACCCGCTCGTCGAACGGTTCAGATACCAGACGCCGCCGCGATAGACAGCCTGGTCGTCACGACCATCGCCGTCGTAATCGCCGACCGCGGGAACGTCGCCGCTCGCGCCGAACTGGATTCCGACAAATGCGCCGTTAGTCGAGTTCAGACGATACCAAGTGCCATCCGAAGGACGGAAAACTGCAACGTCCTGCTTGTTGTCGCCGTCGTAATCCGCCGGAACAACTATATCAGTGGCTATTCCGAAGGAAACGCCGGAGAACGCGCCGTTTGAGCTGTTGATTCGATACCAGGTGCCGTTTGACGGGCGGAACACGGTCAAATCGACTTTCGCGTCGCCGTCATAATCGCCGACCACCGGACGGTCGCCGTTGGCGCCGAACTGCGTCGCCACAAATTGACCGTTGCCGCTGTTGATGCGATACCAGGTGCCTTCAGTCGGACGCCAGACCGCCAAATCGTCTTTGCCGTCGCCGTCAAAATCGGCGGGCTGCGGAACGTCGCCGTTTGCGCCAAACTGCTGTCCGACAAATGTTCCGTTTGACGAATTCAGACGAAACCAGGTTCCCGTAGCCGGTCGCCAGACGGCAATATCGGCTTTATTGTCGCCGTCAAAATCGGCGGCAACCGTTTTATCGGTGGCGACGCCGAACTGCGTGGCGGTAAATCCGGCTTGCGAGCGCAGCAGATACCAGACCGTATCGGACTGGCGGAAGACCGCTAAATCGGTTTTGCCGTCGCCGTCGAAGTCATAAGGCGCTTCCGCGACAACAGTAGTTGCGTTAATCGTAATGTTCGGAGCCGAAATGTCGAAAAAGATGTTTCCGACCGCTTCGACCTTGATGCGCGCCTGCGTCGTGCTGACGTTCGGAACGGTAATTGTTTCCGAGCTGTCATTCGATGTGCTGGCGACGAGCGTCGTCGGGAAAGTCTGTCCGCCGTCGGTCGAAAGCGAAATCTTCACGTTTGCCGCGTTGACCGGAGCGGCAGCCGTATTCGCTGCATTCCACGTCACGGTTTGCGTCGAGCCGCCGTTCCACGTCGCGGCGCCGTTCGGCGCGGTGACGGCAAACGGTCCGCTGTTGCCGTCAACATTGACGATAACCGCCGCCGTGTTGACGCCGCCGCCGCCCGCGCGGTTGTCACGCACGATAACCTGAAAATTCATCGTGCGCGTTATCGCCGGAAGAATTTCGCCGGTCATCAAACCGCCCGTCGAATTCGGCGGAACGTTGGCGGCGTTTAAAATATGCGTCAGGCGCGGGAAAGTGCGCGTTCCGTTGGTCGACGGCAGAAACGGTCGGAAAATCGGGCGCGCGATGCCGTCGGCGTCGGAACTGGGAACAGTCGTAGTCGCTCCGGTCGGACCGCCGGCGTCATATTGCTGCCAGTCATAGGTCAACGAATCGCCGTTCGCGTCGGTCGAAGTCGCTGCCAAAGAAAACGGCGTCTGTTTCGGAATATTAAAAGAAGTGCCGTTAATCGAAGGAACAGCCGGCGGCGTATTTCCGGTCGCAGTCTGCACCGCACAGGTGTTGCCTGTCATATTAGTCGAGTAATTGACAATCGCTTCGATGCTTCTGATGTGGAAAGTGTCGATGCTGTTGAAAGCCAGATTATTCGAGCCGCACAATCCGGCGTAAGCCATAATCGTGATGCCGCTTCCCGGCTCGTAGGAGTTGGCATTGCTGCGATTTCCTTCGCAGCCGCCGAGGATGCTATTGAAAGTGTGCTGCGCGCCGAACTGGTGCCCGACTTCGTGCGCGACGAAATCGATGTCGAAAGCGTCGCCTATCGGATTCGGCAAGCCGGTTGTGCCGCGCGCTTTGCTGTTGCCGCACGGACCGTTAAGCGAAGCGACGCCGCCGCCGTCGGTGTTAAATACGTGACCGATATCGTAATTCGCCGTGCCGATGACTTCGTTTAAAGTCGTCGTATTGGTTGCCAGTGTCGCAGAATCACTGATGTTGGAGTAAGGGTCGGTCGCCGCGTCCGTGTAAATGACCAGATCGTTGTTGGCGACTAAAATCATCCTGATCGCGACATCGCGTTCATACACTTGATTGATGCGATTGACCGATGTGTTAATCGCCGCCAGCGCTCTGGCTTTCGCCTGCGCGTCGGTGTCGCCCGCCTGCCGGAAAACCGACGTGTATTCGCCCGTCGCCGCCATCGCCATTCGATAGGTTCTGAGCGTCGCTCCGCTCGTCACTTCCGGCACGGCAGGCACAAAACTAATCTGCTCGGTCTGCGGTCTGACGATGTCTTCGCCGGTCAGGCAAATCCACGGGTCGCTTGAGCGCGGCGCATCGCTTTTGAGGAAACTGATGTAGTTTAGCGTATCGCCCCAGGCGTAGGGCTCGACGAGAATCGTGCCTTGATTCGAGAAAATCATCGCGCGGAAGCCGTTCGGCGAAATGTCGAATCTGATCGTTTCGGTCGGGTTGTCGATTCCCTGCCCGCGATAGCTTTGAATTTCGGGATATTTTGCCGCCAGTTCCGGCTCCATAATCGACGAGTTTTCGATTCGGAAACGCGAGAAACCGCCGTTCGGCATCGGAATCGTCAGAATAACTTCGCTGCCGCCGCCGCCGCCGCTGCGCGCCGCGCCGGAAAATTCCTTCGGCGCTTGATTCAGAGTTTGTCTGAGCGCCGCTTTATCCAGTTGAAAAGTCGAATAAAACCGGGGAATAATCTGTCGCTCGAGGTCGGTTCTTTGCTGAAGCGCCGAATCGTTAATCTGCTGCCAGACGCCGCCGCCGCTGCCGCCGCTGTTCTGCGCGCTCTGCTGCGCCGCAAGCGAGCCGGCGACAAGTAAATTTACTGCCAAAATCAAGACAATATAAAGGGAAAGCTTTTTCTGCATTTGTCGTTACTCCTTAAAATTATCCCAAAAAAATCGATTTCGAGATTAATAAAATGATTGCCGACCCTGCTGGTTTTAATGGTTATGAAATGCTACAACGGGGAATAATTAGAAAATCGGTTGTAGAAAGAGTGCTTTTAACTTTAAGAAATTTGAAGTTGAAAAACAAGTTGAGCGAGATAGGAAAACGCCGAAAAGATATAAATAATTTAAATTTTCGGCGAGCGGCTCCACAATCTTCCCCAAATTTCGAGGCTTGGAAGGCGCATCTCTCCGAAAAGTTGTCTATTAAATTCTCCGGTTTCAGCCTCTTTGATTGTTTGCGCTATAATTTCTCAGATGTCCGAAAACACTTTAACGACCAATCGAAACACTCAGGTCGAAAAAAAACCCGCCCCGCTCGCTCCCACCGGCGAAGAGCTTTCCGTGCTGTCGGCGACCGAAAAAATCGGTTTTCGATTGACTCACCGGATGAATCAGGGCGCGTGGAAACGTTTCTGGACTTTTTGCCAGCGCCACTTGGGCTCGCTCTGGATTCAGATTTCGACCTACAATTTAATGCAGGTTTTCGGACTCGAAAATTTTGCGAAAACCGACGCCGCGCGCCCGATTCTGCTGGTCTCCAATCACCGTTCGTTTTTCGATATGTATGTCGTCTCGACGGCGCTTTTTCGCCGCACGAATCGCCGGTTTCGATTGTTTTTCCCGGTTCGCGCCAAATTTTTTTACGATTCGCCCGCCGGCTGGTTCGTCAATCTGGTGATGGGCTGGTTTTCGATGTACCCGCCGTTTTTCCGCGAAGCCGGCGAAATGAAAAAACGCGAGTTCGATAAATTTTCGCTGCGCCGTCTCGTCCAGATTTGCTCGGAACCCGACGCGAACATTATCGGCTTTCACCCGGAAGGCAAGCGCAATTTAAACGATAATCCTTATGAATTTCTGCCCGCGCAGCCCGGCATCGGCAAAGTAATTTTCAGCGCCCGCCCGCAGGTCGTGCCAGTATTTATTACCGGCTTGGGAAACGATTTGCCGAAACAGGTTTTGGGAAACTGGCGCGGCGGCGAGAAAGTTCGCGTTTGGTTCGGCGAACCGCTCGAGCTTTCGGAATTTTACGAAAAACGCGACTCCGTGCGGACGCACAAGGAAATCGCCGATTTCCTGATGACGAAAATCGGCGAGCTTGGCGAAGAAGACAAAATTTTCATGCAAGAACAAAGTTAATATTTACTGCTGCTGCGAAAAACACCGACATTTTTATTTTCGGGCATTTTTCTAATCTCAGTCCAATATTCTTCGCGCACGTCGTCATCAATTTCGATTGTGTTTGAATACAAAGCGTCACGCCCATCTTTGCGGCATCCGGAAATCCAGTAATACTCGCGCGTGTCCAAATCAAAATAGTTGGATTTAAAACCTTTTCCCCGCAATGAAGAAAACCGTTTACCTTGATAACGTAAAGATTTTCCATTGTTAAGAATCGAAACTCTGCCGATTCGCGCATCGCCCACAATTCCGTTATCGCCTTTATATTCAATATACATAATTCGTGTTTTCATACGTTCCTCCAACGGAACTAATCCACGCTGCCGAGCCAGAGCGGAAGCGAATTTCGTTTGATTAATCTCTGCCAGCGGCGAAAGATTTTAATATTTTCCTCGTCTATCGTCAGTTTTTCCGCGCGCGCCAGATAATCCAGCACGGCTTGTTTTTCGCCTTTGGCAAGCAGTTCGGCGGCTAAATCCAGCTCTATCTGTTGCAGTTTGAACTCACTTTCTTCGGGAAACGTGAGCGACGCCGAAAGATGTTCTTTGGCTTTCGCCGTGTTGCCCTCGCGCAGCGTGACGCGCCCGAGCAAGGTATTGCCGTAATAAATCGCTTTATCCGTATCGAACCAGCCGCCGTCGTTGCTGTCCTCGTCGGACTCGTCTTTCTTTAAATTTAAATTTAAAGCAGTTTCGGCAAACGCGCGGGCTTTTTTCAATTCGTTCAAATCGAGCGCCATTGCGGCAAGCTTGACGACCAAATCAAAATGGTCGCTGCTTCTTGCCAGCAGTTCGGTTTTGGCGATAACCGCCAAGCCTTTTTCGCCTTCGACGAAAAGTTTTCTGAGCGCCGCGTCGATGTCGGCTTCCCTGGCGTTGGCTTTGGCTGCTTCGTAATCGGTGACGGCGGTGTTAAACCGGTACTCGTAAATTTCCATCAAGCGTTCGTAATAGTCGTAAAGATTCGGGTTGATTTGCTGACCTTCCTTGAGCAGCTTTTCGGCGAGAGCGTCTTCATTCTGAAACAGAAAGCGAGCCGCGCCGAGCCGGATTTTATCGTTCGTTTTCTTTAAATTAACCTGTTTCAGCCATTCCTCTTTCAGCGCGATGTAATCCGGGTTCTTCAAATCTTCCTCGCTCATCCACCAGCCGAGCTCGCGGTAATAAGGTCTTTCGGGGCGATTGCGGACGAGCCACAGCCGATGCGGCTGCGCCGCTTTTTTCGCTTCGGGCGTGTCTTTGCGCTCGTAATATTCGATCAGCTCGATTCTAATATCGATATCGTCGGGCGCGTGCTGCGCGTCGGGAATTTTTTTCAGCCGCGCTTCGGCTTCGGGCGCGGTTTTGTCGTCAAATCCCCAACGCTTTGTCGGCAGCGGAACCTGAACCTGCGGCGGGAGCAAAATAGTTTCGGGAACGACCGCCGGTGTCGGTGTCGGCGTCGGTGTTTGCGCTTTGATGGAAAAAGCAAAAATGAAGGTGATTAAAAGCAGTGAAAAAATCGTCTTTGTCATTGGAGTTTCCTTTAAAAATTAAAAAAATCTGCCGAATTTTAACCCGAATCGAAACGCTTTGTAAAAATTCCTTTGCGAAGTCGTTAAATTTTTCTTACACTTTGGCAGAATGTCAAATAATTCCAATCTTCCGCTGGTCATCGTCAACCCGAAATCGGCTTCGGGTTCGACCGAAAATCGATGGGCGCAGGCTGCCTCGGATTTGCGCGCGCATTTCGGCGCCTTTCAGGTTGCCTTTACCAAAAAACAGGGCGACGGCATTCTGCTGGCAAAGCGCGGCGCCGAGGCTGGAAGAAAATTTATTATCGCCTGCGGCGGCGACGGCACGATAAACGAAGTGGCAAACGGAATCCTGGAATCCGGCGCCGACATCGAACTCGGCGTTTTGCCTTCGGGAACCGGCGGCGATTTTCGCCGCACGCTCGGAATGCCGCCCGGCGCGCGCGAAGCGGCGAAAGGATTGAAAACCGGCGAAACGAAAAAAATCGACGTTGGGCGCGTGACGTTTTTCAATCACGCGGGGCGCGAGGTTTCGCGGTATTTTCTGAATGTCGCCAGCTTCGGCTTGAGCGCTTCGATTATCGAGCGCGTCAAAACAAAAAATAAATTCGACTGGCTGCCGCACGACTTGCTGCGCGGCAAAGCGACGTTTGCCGTTTCGACCTTACAGGAAGTTCTGGATTTAAATTTTGTCACGGTGCGCGTAAAAATTGACGAAAAGGAAGAAAAAACGCTGAACACGATAAATTTCGCCGTCGCCAATTCGCGCTATTTCGGCGGCGGAATGAAAATCGCGCCCGACGCCTGCATAAACGACGGCTTTTTCGACATCGTCAACATCGGCGATATGAAAACGGCGAAAATTTTGATAAATGCTTACACGCTTTACAACGGCTCGCATCTAAATTTATCGGAAGTCAAACATATAAACGCCAGACGAGTCGAAGTAAAAGCCGCCGATTCGCAAAAAGAGATTCAACTGGAAACCGACGGCGAATTACCCGGCAAGCTTCCGGCGACGTTCGAGATTGTGCCCGAAGCGTTAAAGGTTCGCGTGCCGGTAAATTGACGGATTCGAATGAAAAAGCCGCTTTTCATAATTCTAATCGCTTTTGCTTTCGTTTCGTGCGCGAATCAAAAGCCGAAACATCCAATTTACGGCAAATGGGAATCGACCGCCGCGCCGAAATTTATTCTCGACTTCGATGAGAATAATTCACTGAGGTCTCAACTCTTGAGCGCGGGCGGCAAAACCTACGAATGGAATTATCGCTACGTCATCGACGGCGATTCAGCGCGGTTTGACGACGATAGCTCAGGCGCGATTGCGAAAATTACCGCTCGCCTCGAGAATGAGAATAAGCTCGGAATCGGCTGCGTTCTCGGCAGGCACTCCGACGGCAAGGGGATGATTGACGCGCCGCCTCTGTGCGGTTATGACGAGTTTGTTAGGATGAAAGAATAATTTATGAACAAATCATTTGGCGAGCGTTTTATCGAATCGTGCGAGCGGCATCGCGAAAAAGTTGCGATGCGCGTTGTCGGTGACGACTCGGAAATTTACACTTTCGGCGAATTGCTGCGTCAGGTGCGCGCCGTCGCCTACCGGCTCGAACAGGAAAACATCGCTTTCGGCGACCGTATCGCGCTCATCGGCGAAAATCATCCGTGCTGGGAAATCGCTTATCTGGCGACGCTTT
>DASVRL010000109.1:0-11112 GCA_036388635.1 Pyrinomonadaceae bacterium | reverse complement strand
GGAAGAACTTCCGCCTCGCCCGCCGAAACGCTTTACGACGCGCCGGAAGCGACCGGCGCGGAGCGAATTACAATCATCACGGTCAAAGACAACGGATTCGACGTCGCCTATCAAACCGTTTCACACAACACGGCAGACTGGAAAAACGGTTTGGTAAAGGAAACATCGGTTAAAAAAATCTACGGACCAATCGGACAATATTCGACCCTGATGGCGAAAACCGTCTATTTCTGGGAGCCTGGACAATTAAGCATCGGAAGGCAGAACCCGAAATTAGGGAAAATTGAGTTTACAAACGACGCCGGGCAAACCAAAGCCACGAAGTTTGAATACGACCAGCACAACAACCAGACGGTATCCGAAGAATACGATTTCGCAGCGCCGGGCAGTTTGGGAACTTTGCTTCGCCGCACCGAAACCGCCTACGAAATCAGGAGCGGCTGGATAAATAACAATCTCAAAAATCTCCCGACATCCGTGAAAACCATAGTCGGCGGCGTGACGGTTTCCAAAACCCTGATTGAATACGATCACAACGGCAATGACGCCGCCTCAATCGTCACCAGACGCAACGATATTGACACAAATACGCATTCCACTTTTTACAATCCGGCTTTTCCGGCGCACACGGAAACGATTTGTCCGAACGATCCGCCGTCATTTCAAACAGACGGCTGCATCACAATCTATCATCCGGGCTACACGGCGGCGAGCGCATATCGGGGAAACGTCAGCCGCGTGGCGCAGATGCTGGACGTCAACGCGACCGTCCCCACAAACGAGAACTCCGAGAAAACCGATTATAAATATGACATCACCGGAAATCTGGTCGAAGCGACGTTAAGCTGCTGTCAGGTGAAAACGATTGCTTATCACAAAGACCACGAATACGCTTTCCCGGTTTCTGAAACCAAAGGCACTGAGCCTGCTCAACTAACAAGCTCCGCAACTTATAACCGCAATACCGGGCTTGTTTTGACCGTGATTGACGAAAATAACCAGCCGATAACTTACGAGTATGAAACAGACACTTTGCGTCCCAAGAAAGTGCTTTTTCCAAACGGCGGCTACACTCTGACCGAATACAGCGATAAGCTGGCGACGACGACGAGCGAGCTGGTGCCGAGTTTTGTGCGCCAGACCGCGACGCTGGAGAATAATAAAACCGCGCAGACTTACGGTTATTTCGACGGGCGCGGCGGGAAAATCAGAGGCGCCGCGCAAACGCCCGACGGCTGGAGCATCTCGGCAATCGAATATGACGCGCTCGGTCGCGGAAAAAAATCTTACAACCCGTTTTACGCCGCGACGCCGACGGCGACAGTTCCGGACGGCACGAAATACACCGATGTCCAGAGCACGGACGCGCTGGGCAGAGCAACGCAGGTGCGCTTTCCGGATAATACGACCGTCACCACCGAATTCGGCGACGCGAACACGACACCGGCAAATCTCAACAAAACCTTTATGATTACGACGGATCAAGCAGGGAAAAAACGTAGACAACTGACGGACGCGCTTGGTAGAATCGTAAGAGTTGACGAGCCGGTTGACAATCCGGGCGACGGCAATCCTTTAGGAACCATCGACAGCCCGCACCAACCGACCCTCTACGAATACGACGGAAACGATAATTTAACCAAAGTCATTCAATCGGACGGAACTGCCACGCAGGAACGCCGGTTTAGATATGACTCGCTTTCGCGTTTGACGCACGAAAAACAGGTCGAAGCCACTCCGACGCTCGACGACAACGGCTCTCGGCAGACAAACGGCAGCGGGCTTTGGACAAAGGTTTTAAAATACAACGCCGACGGCTTGCTATCCGACAGCACCGACGCCAGAGGCGTGAAAACGACCTTTACCTACGACACTCTGAACCGCATGAAAACCGTTGTTTTCACGGGCGAGACGGGTTATCAAACGCCGAGCGTCACATACACTTACGACGAGGCAAGAGCGGGCTTTTTCAACAAAGGCGCATTAACCAGAGTCGAAACGGCGACAGTCGGCGACACGCCTGCGACAGCGACGGAATTCGATTATGATTTGATGAAAAGAATCGCCAAACATCGTCAGTCGATCGGCGCGCAAACCTACCAGATGGAATACGCTTACAATCTGGCGGGACAATTAATTTCCGAAAAATATCCTTCCGGCAGAACTGTTTCGATAAATTACGATGCTAACGGCAGGCTCTCCGGCATTTCCGATGCCTCGCGCCTTTATTTAAATAATCTGCAATACCAACAATACGGCGGCGTGTTGAGCCAGTTCAGTTTCGGTAACGGGACGACCCAATCGACGACGCTTAACGACCGTCTGCAGATGACGAATCAAACTCTGTCGAAAGGCTCTGAGGTGCTGCAAAAGTATGATTACGACTACGGGCAGCTCGACGCGAATGGTAATCCGGACGCGACGAAAAACAACGGACAGTTAGTCAGAATCGAATCGCACATCGGCGCGCAGAAGCAATGGACGAAGAAGTTTTCATATGATGCTATCGGTCGTTTAAAGAAGGAAGAAGAGTTTCGCGGCGACAACGCCGGCGCGCTGGTTTATCGAAACAATTTCGACTTTGACCGCTTCGGTAATCTTTACCGCAAACAGGCGAATAACCCAAACAGCCTTTCCGCCGATTGGATAGAAGAATCCCATATCAGCAGAACGAGCAACCGGCTGACGACGAATACGAACTACGACGACGCCGGAAACGTCACCAAAGATACGAAATTCCGCCATCGAGATTACACATACGACGCTCACGGTCGAATTATCCGGACAAAGCTCGCCGATAACACCGGCTCGGAGGCGACGAGCGTTTACGACGCCGCCGGTATAAGAGTGGCGGAAAAAATAAACGACGTGTGGCGGTTTCTGATTTACGACGCTTTCGGAAAAATGGTGGCGGAATACGGCGGCTTGCAATCGAGCGATGAGGGCGGCGTGAAATACCTCTTGCAGGACTGGCAAGGCTCGACCCGCGTGATTATGAATTCGGCTGGATTCGTATTATCCAGAGCCGATTATCAAGCCTACGGCGAAGAAATCGCGGCGAACGTCGGGCAAAGAACGACGGCACAGGGTTTCGGAAGCTTTAATAATCTGCGGCAGAAATACGGGCTGACGGAAAGAGACGAGCCGAGCGGACTCGATCACGCCTGGTTCAGAAAGCACGAGAACAAAGCCGGTCGCTGGACGAGTCCCGACCCGTATAACGGTTCGATGAGTACGGGCGACCCGCAATCGTTTAACCGGTATTCGTATGTCGAAAATGAGCCGGTTAATTTTGTCGACCCAAGCGGTTTGGTTGCGTCGGTCGGAATCCTCTGTATTCCGATTCTTCGCTCCGACAATGAGGGAGACTTCTGGTATGAATTATATTGCATGGAGATTTTAGTTGGCGGCGGACACGGCTCGCCTCCCGGTCTTTTCGATGTTGAGTCGGCGGTTAACGAACGTTTAAATTCCGGAGACTGTAGAAAAAAATTAAACGACTTGCTTAAAGCTTTAGGAAAAGGAAACCTAAAAGACAAGAAAACAGGAAAAACCGGCTTTGATGCGTTAGTGGCGCAATTTTTCGGTGAAAACAAAGTCCAGGAAACCGGCAGCGGGTATTCTAATTACAATCCGGAAAACGGGGTCATAACCATGAATACGGATTCAACCAGAGGACAGGGCATTACTACCTTGAATATGGTCATCGGAACAGAGTTTATTCACGAGGCACTGCACGGCGCAACCGGACAGGGAAGCTATTTTTCTCACGGGGCAATAGTCAAAGCCATTTGTAAAATCGAGGGAGTCGACTATAAGGCTTTAAAAAAAGGTCAAAAAGCCCTTAAGGGCAAAGGCGCAAATGACAGTTCCTTATTTGAATCGCCGATGAATGCCTGGATTAGCAAATATTGCGGTGAGGATAGAAACAGCTTATGGGACAACGATTATTACAACAAATACAAAAAGAAAAAGTGAAAAAAATTCACGCGGTTATTTTAATTTTAACCTTGAATTCATCTTTATACGGCGCAGCGCCGGCGTGGTTTTCCAAGCTGAAACAAATTGAACTGCTGAAAACCACCCGGCAGAATGTCGAAGAATTGTTGGGGCGTCCTAAAATCACCGACGCTTATGAATCGAGGCTCGGACAGGTGGTCGAATATAAACTTAAAGCTGGAGAGCTTACCGTCTTGTATTCACTCGGCAGATGTTCGAAAAATAGCGAACAGGAATACGACGTCGAAAAAAATGTCATCATCGATTTGGAAATGAATTTGACAAAAGCTGTCAGCATTTCAACTCTGGGATTGGATTTAAATGATTTCAATAAAACTGAAATCCGTGATTTGCGTGGTGTTTTTGATTACAGAAATGAAGATTCGGGAGAGCATTACCTGATGAACGAATTTTACAAAGACGGCACCCAAAAAATACAAAAAATCGAGTTTTTTCCTTCAAAAAGTCAGGAGAAACTAAAATGCCAAAGCTCTGAGTAAAAATAAATATTTACGAAACGTTCTCGAGAAACTAACGGCGAAATGCCGCAACTCGCCGTCAAATGACGAGAGCGTGTGAAATACGTTTTCAGGACTGATAAGCCTCTATTCGTGTGATTATGAATCCGGCTGACATCAATCAAAAATATTAAAAGACATTCTTACTTGAAAATTTTCAAGTATTTTGGATTTCTACCAGCTAAATGACATTTAAAAAACAGCTTGTGATAAATTGGCTTCCGACTCATTACCAGATGACCCTTCCGCAAAGAGTCAATAATACCGAAGCCTGACAAACGTCAAAATAAAACCGGCTTAAAATTTGGCATCCGGCATCCATTTTGTAAGGACTTCAGCTTCGAGCCTTCCGTCTCAAAAAGATCTTTATGAGACGCTTCTATACATTGCTCAAATAATCAAAAATCGAAAACTTCTCAATCGGCAGATAAGCTTTAATTTTAATTTATTTTTTCTAAGGCTTGTTCATACTCGCTTATGGAGCTTTTTGGTCTGAAGATTTCTCATCTTCAATGAACCTTTTTTGTTCGGTCTTGCGCATTAGAGTTTAGAAGTCGAACTTGTGAGGCTGATTAAGAACGGCGAAGGAGAAGAATTCCATGCAAAATCAACGATTTGTTGTTATTACATTCCGGCAAACTTTATCATTTATTTTACTAGCCGGCGTTTTGTGCAGTGCCTTCTCCGTACAGGCGCAAACTCGGCGCGGCGCTGTCGTGCGGACGACCAAAACTTCCGCTGCGAAACCTAAGCCGGCTACGCCGCCGCGCGAGCAAAGCGGCAACAATCAAAACAAGACTTGCAACGGCGGCTGGAGTGGCGTCGTAACCTTTGAAAAAAGACTGAAAGACTCGTCCGACAAAACGGAAAAAAATATTACCAGCGGCACGACGCGGAACGTCACATCGCGCGATTACAATTATGCGGGCAGATTTTTCGTGGACGGCTCGAAAGCGCCGGTAGTACAAACGCGAACTCAGTTTTCTTTGACCGACAAGGATGACAAATTCCAACGCAGCGTACAGAACGACACCTGCTTTTATGACGGCAAAGGATCACGCGAGCAGTGGGTCGAGAATGTTCAAAAACGGGTGACCAGCGGTTTCGGCGAAGGCGAGGGCGATTTTTCGATGAACGTCGATCAGCAAAACGGAACTTACAGCTTCAGCTTCAGGTTTCCCGAAGGCAAAGGCACCGATACCCGCGAGAGCAAAGTAACGGCGGGCGGCTGGTGTCAGCCGGATAACAACAAGCCGTCACAGTACAACTCAAACTTGCCGGAAAGAATTGACCGCGAAGGCGCGCAAATCCAGGATCAGAAAATAGACCCCGATAACCCGGACGTGCTTTCCGGCAGCAAAACCTGGGACACGAGCGGCAAGACGGTAAAAAGTTTTGTTTACACCGTCACCTGGAGCTTCAAACGCTGCCCGGCTGAGCTGGAAATTTTAGACGTCGAATTTGCCGAGCACCCGTATCCCGATTTCGAAACGTGGAGAAAAATCGAAGACGAAGAAACGGTCGACAGCAACCTCGTTCGCATCCGCGCGAAAATCGTTAACTATTCATCTGAAACCAAGTTTCCGAAAATCGAGTTTAAGGAATTAAAAGAAAACATCACGCTCGAAAACGGCGAAACGAGCATTTCGATTGCGCCGGGCGAAATCCGCGAAGTCGATTATTTGTGGGACACATCCGGTTTCGCGTGGGTGATGGGCGGTCGTCCGTTGTCGCGCCGCCAGATCAAAGTCGAAGTGACCGAAAAACAAACGCGCCAGATGACCAAAGAAATCGTCATCACGCCGCGCCCGGTCGTTCTGGCTCACGGTCTGTGGGCTGACCATACGGCTTGGGACGGCTACGATAAATTTTTCTATAAAGCGCATTCTTCGATCTGGCGGACGTTCGCCGTCGGCAAAGACCCATCGAACGGGCGGATGAACACGGGCGAGAAAGGAACCTGGAAACCGTCCAAATCAATCATCGATAACGCCACAGAGCTCGCAAAACAAATCGAGTTCGTGCAAAAGGAAATGAACGCCTGGCATCTGGATGTCGTCGCGCACTCGATGGGCGGAATCATCGCGCGCTCGTACATCCACGATCGGATGAGGATCGAGCCGGACGGCAAACCGACCATCCAGCATCTGGTCATGCTCGGCACGCCGAATATGGGCAGCCCGTGCGCCAATCTGATGGGCTTCACGTTCTGGTCGCTCGGCAAACCCGTCGAATCGCTCAACCAGCTGACCCCGATATATATGCATGGATTCAACCGAGCGGTGCGCAATCGCAAAGGCGTCAAGTTTTCGAATCTGGTCGGGACGAGCGTTCCGGCGACCTGTCAATCGTGGTTTCCCGGCGACGGCGTGGTCGAAATTCCGTCGGCGGTCTGGGACATCGAACACGTTCGTTACTCGAAAAGCATCCACACCAGCCTGACGAGCGAAGAAGATTTTTGGCGTCTGGTCTGGCGCAGGCTCTCGGTAAGCCGTCTGGGCAATCACAAGCCGGACCCGAAACAATATCACGCGCAGACGTCTGATTTTAATCGCCGCTCCGAAAATCCGGTGCGATTTCTGAGCGCGAGTTTCGGCGCCGGAAGCGAAGAACGACAAGACAAATTCGCCGCGCCTGAAAATACGAAAATCAACCTGACGAAAGAAGTCGCGCTGGAGCCGCGCCAAACAATCGAACTCGACATTCCCGGCGTCGTCGACATTCCCGGCAGTTCCGCCGTTACTTTTATGGCGCATCCCGACGTTGCCGCCACGCTGACGGACGAAAAGGGAGCCGTCGTCGGCAAAAGCGCGGCGAACTCGGCGGAAGCCGCCGCCGATTTTCGCACGATTTCGATTGATAAATCGGCTGCCGGCAATTTGAAATTAAAACTCGAAAACACGGGCGCAACCAAAACGAGCGTCGTCGTCGCGGCTTGGACGAACACCAGTCAAAACCGAATTTCGTTCACGCTGACTACGGGAAAGCCGAACACCGGACAATTTCCCATCACGGCAAAACTTTTCGAGAATGATGCGCCGGTAATTAATGCGACGATAAAAGCTCGAATCAAATCCGAAGACGGCAAACAAACCGAAATCATTCTGCGAGACGACGGCAATGCGGGCGACGGCGCGGGAGGCGACGGCGTTTACGGCTCATTGTCGGAGAAATTGGCAAGCGGCGAATACTCGATTGAAGCCGTCGCCGACATCAGAGGGCAGATGCATCTCGCCGCTACGTCGTTAAGCGCCGGGGCAGAAACGAAAACAGCCGTTAAACCGGCAGCCAAAACAGTCAAAAAGTAATTCGCTTTTTACCGTTTCAGCCAACATCGCCTAAAAGGCTCGAGTCTCGGCTCGCGCCTTTTACATTTTCGATGGCGGCTGATATCTTCCGTAAAAATTTGGCGCATTAACTAAAGACGCTCCGCGAAAAGGCGAATCGTTAACCGAGGCGAATTTATAATAAATCCCATTGTTCGATAAATCCGGGCGCGAATGGACGAAACACGGCAATATCGGTTTTGCCGTCGCCGTCGTAATCAAACACGTCGGCGCGCCCGGCAGCCGAATTTACGAGATACCGGACGGCGACAAAACCGCTGAAACCGCTTTCGCCGCAGAGGACGATTTTTCCGTTTCTAATTGCTGATACACCAGCCCATAAAATTGGGTAACAGGTGTTCAAACGAATCAGCCGCCTCGGAAATCCTATTAAAATTTTTGAAATTTGAGTAGAATAATGTATCTCAAAAACGCCCATTTTCGAGACTGTTTATTAGTATGAAATTATATAAGGTGTTTATAAGAGCAGACAGATTCGCTCAGAGCACGGCAAATTATAAATCTTTCCAAACGAATTTAATAAACAACTATGTGTAACAGGTCGAAAGACATTTTTGGGTTGATTTTTATTTTACCGGCAGCCTTATTTACTGCTGACGTTCGTATGGGAGTTTGCGTTGATGTTGGAACTTGATAATTTTCACGTATATAAAGACGTGCTCGTTTCGGGCGTTGACTACGATTTCAGCAGCAATTACCACGAAAATATCCCGCAGCGGCTTTATGCGGACTGGGCGGCGCTGCTCTTTAAGCTGGCGAAAGTCGTTTCTCCCGCGTTTGTCGCCCCGCCATTTCCCGAATCACTACGATTCCAAACCGAATCGATTCATTCGGATGGACCGTATTCGGCAGACGCCGATTATTACATTCTCGATTACGTTTATTTTGAACTAAAGGCGGAAAACGAATGCGGATTAAAAATCAGCTTTGAAAATGGTCGATGGGGCGGCGATAATCCAATAAGTATGGAGACATCGGGATTTGACCCCGGCGTGTCTTCGCAAATTTCCAAGGAGGCGAAATCGCCGCTGGCAAGCGTCTACCTCTGGCACGCGGAAGAAAAATCATCCGCAATAGCAGAAATAATTGCCCGCCATCAGCAAACTTATTTGCCGAGTCCTTCAAAGTGGAAAACCAACAGAGACACTTTTCTCATTCAAAAGAATCTAAAGGCGATTCCGTTTATTTATGGCGGCGTCGGGCTTGAAGGCGGAGAGAGGTTCGAAGATTCAGCCGAATACGTCGAAACGACGGCGTCCGGGCAGGTCGTAAAAAGATACGGCGAGCCGTTGCCGTTCAGCATCGAGGATGAAATGACGGTTTCGAACATTCACAGGGTAATCGGTGATTGTCTTTACAGGTTTTACTACAGCCAGCGTTTTATGTTCGAACCCGAATTAAAGACGGAGCTTTTATTATCCGGACTCGAATCATACAATGACGTTTTGCCCTTTAATGAAGAGAATTTATTCGATTGATTTTTAGAAAAATAAAAAGCCCATCTCAGAAACTTTGGCTTCAGCAATGGAATTGATTCAAAAAGTGATTTCCTTTACCGAAAAGGATTTGGAAGCAAACCGGCGGCTTGAAATTACCGATGCTCAATTAAACCGTCTGCGTTCCGTCATCGACTATTTTTACAAGCGGGCGATTTTGGGACTAATCATCTCGACTGTCGTTCTCTTTATAATGGCAGCCGCAGGACAACTCGAAGCTTTAAGTCCTCAACAGATGAAAACTTCCGGCGAGCCGAAATTACTAATCTTCTTTATGGTTCTGGTCGTGATGGTCATCATCGTCAGCTTTCTCATAATTCTATGGAGCTTGATACAATTCAGAAACTACAATGAAAAACTCACCGTGCGGGTTACTGAAGGCAAGGTAAAGCGGACGCAGGATGAATATACCAATATTGTAAAAGTCGGCGATGTCGAGTTTT
This sequence comes from Pyrinomonadaceae bacterium, assembly GCA_036388635.1. Classification (GTDB taxonomy): domain Bacteria; phylum Acidobacteriota; class Blastocatellia; order Pyrinomonadales; family Pyrinomonadaceae; genus JALZHR01. The sequence goes on along the minus strand of DASVRL010000109.1, from coordinate 1,309 downwards.
ATTTAGACGATACCAAGTACGCCGCCTTTACCGGTGAATACTACCGGGTATATTACCTTGATTCATCGGACATTCTTTCGGTTGAAACGCCCGAAACAAAAATCTGAACCGCAAACAATAATCCCGGCGGTCTCAAATTTCTGCTCGGAAAAACGCCTTACGATTGCCGGCGCAGCGCGTTATGCGGCTCGACACGGATTCGTTTCTCTTTACGGACGATTTCAACGGCATCCTTTATTAGTTCAGTAAAAAGCCCGCTTCAAAAACCGCTTCTCCAATCTGAAAAAGTCGGCTTGCAGAGGATTTCGGGCAATTCTCTTGCTTTCCTTTGTAAAAGGTGTGGAAAGTGTAAAAGGTGTGGAAAGAGACGCTTTTTCAGACGGTTTTTCAAGACTTATAATCATTTTTTTCTTTTTGCTTTATAATTCCGTTTGTATTGTGGTTATCGACACCTTTAAGATGGGACGCGACGGCAAAACACGAACGTTGTTTCCTTTGTCAACCTGCTCTTTGTTTTGCCGTCGCCCCGTCACAAGCGTCAGCCCGCATAATGTGAAACCGGGTCGAGTGGGAATTTATGAGAAATAAATTAGCATCTGCGCTCTTAATGGCGTCCATTTTCGTTTGGGGAATTTGGTGCGGCGGGCAAGTTTTCAACGAATTGATGACCGTGCCGAAGTGGAGCGCATCGCCGCCCGAATCTCTCAAGGCTTACGACGCGCTGCCGGCAAGCGGCGGTTTGCCGTTTTTTCCGCTTTTCAACCCATTGTTTGTAGTCTTGGCAATCGGCGCGGCAATCGCGGCTTGGAAGTCTGCGCGACGGGCAAGAATCTGGCTTGCGCTGTCGGCGGCAACTTCGCTGGTTTTGTTTGTCGCATTGGTTTTTTATCTTGCGCCGCTCGTCGGAAGTATGTTTCAGCACAGCATTGCGGGCGATTTAGCGGCAGCCGACATTGTTGCCGGAGTTGAGCGTTGGAAATTAGGAAACCGAATCCGCTTAATAGTCGAACTATCAGGGTTCGTCTTTTCAATCATCGCCCTGCGAGTTTGGTCAGCCGAAAACGCTTCCTCCCGAGGCGCGGCAATATAATGATTGAACGACCGGCGCTGACCGAATCAGCCGCCGTCATTTTGCGAGCCTCGGCTATTCAAACAAAATAAAGCCGACGGCTGATCAGCCGTCGGCTCAGATAGCGGAAAGATTTTTGCCGCTAATTTTGCGGGAAGCGCGTCAGCCGTTTGTCATAAACGGCATCGCCGAACCGCAGAATAAAATAAGCGTAATTATCGTTATTACGCGCCGCCATCC
>DASVRL010000108.1:0-5933 GCA_036388635.1 Pyrinomonadaceae bacterium | reverse complement strand
CGCGCCGGGTGCCGCTTTGTCCGTTTTCGATGCGCGACAATTGCGTCACCGTGATATTGGATTTCGCGGCGACAAATTCCTGCGTTAATCCGCGAGTTTTTCTTTGCTGTTTGAGCCATCGACCGAACCGGCGGCTCAGCTCGGCGCTTGGTATAAATTCAGGCATCAGCGAAAAATGTTAAGCTTAACAAAAGTGCTTATCATTGAGCCACAATCTTTTCATAATTTCAATTTACTTTCAATAATAAATTGAACAGGTAGTTCGATATGAAATAGGAATTGTTTGACGAAGAATAGAGAGCATATTTTTTAGGATTGATAGCGCATCTTTTCGCAAGGTATTATTGGATGCCGCTGAAATGGTCGAGCGAAGCGGCGAAAGAGAAGTAACAAATGTTAAAGGTGTAAATTCTAACTTACGATGAGCAACTCATTCCAGTTAGTTGTATAACAGGGACTTTTCCGAGTCTGTTTCATCTTCCAATTACCTTCGGTTTGGACGCCAGCGAATCTAACAGTATCTTTCCCAAACTTTCTGTTTATCTCATCAATCGCCTTCATTAAATTGTGCTGGCGCTGAAATCGCTCATCATCGAACATTCTTTTCGTCAGACTTCCGCTCGGCACTAAGCCGCTCAATATGATTCCCGATTTACGATAGTCAAAACCGTCTTTGTAAATCCTATCGAGAGTTTTAATCGTCCACTCTTGAATTTCTTGATTGCTGTCTGAGGGATAAGTAGAACTGTATGTAGCGGAATTAGAGTAAGGCTCTGGCTCAGGTCGAAAACGGTCTGTGCTGATGAAAACCGTCACGGCTTGCGCGCCGAGATTGTTATGCCGCATTCTCTCACACGCTCGCGTGAGGTAATAAAGCGTGGCTGCTCGTAAGTCTTGATAATTCGTCACGGCGCGCCCGAAGCTGCGTGAACAAGTGATAGTGTGTTTTTTCTGTGAAAACTGCTCGAAGGGCAGGCATTTTATTCCGCGTAGTTCTAAAGCGATACGCGCGCCGACGGCGGTTAATAATCTTCTGATAAAACGGTTGTCCGTTTCGCGTAGCTGCCAAGCGGTGAGAATGTTCTGAGCCTTTAGTTTTAGCAGCGAACGATAGCCGATGCCCCAAACCTCATCAACTTTTGTTTCCTTTAGAATCGGCTCTACTTTGTCTGAACGGTATAAATTGAAAACACCTTGCGCTTTTTGTTCGGTGCTCTTCGCTCTTTTGTTGGCAATCTTAGCTAAGACCTTAGTCTCGGCGATTCCGATTGAAACGGGAATACCTGTCCACTTATATATTTTCTCGCGGATTGAGTGGCCGAGTTTTTCGAGCGAGTTCTTGCGCGGCTCTAACGAAAGAAACGCCTCGTCAATCGAATAGATTTCAACCTCCGACGTGAAGTTGTTTAAAAGCGTCATTACCCGATTGGACATATCGGCATAGAGCGCATAGTTTGAGGAAAAGATTTCGGCATCGTGCTCGTTCAAAAGGGATTCAACCTTAAACAGCGGCGCGCCCATCGTCACGCCGATTTCTTTAGCTTCTTCACTTCTGGCAACGACGCAGCCGTCGTTATTAGAGAGCACGACGACCGGCTTATATTTGATTGAAGCATCAAACGCGCGCTCACACGAGGCGTAAAAATTATTACAATCTAAAAGTGCTATCGCGTTGTTGCCGCCGCCCATAATCAATGTTGGTTAATCGAGTAAATCACTTTCCCGCAGACTTCAAAATCCAAATCCGGGGGCTTATAGTTGTCGTTCTTCGGCACGAGAAAAACTTTTCCTTCATCGTCTATCAATAACTCTTTGACGCACATCTCGTCGCCGACGCGGGCGATGACAATATCTCCCGATTTCGTTTCTACCATTCGGTCAACAATCAGCCGAGCGTTCGGTCTGATTCCGGCGTCTATCATCGAATCGCCGCTGACGCGCATACAGAAAGTAGCTTGCGGGTGTCGGATTAGTTGTTTATTTAAGTCAATCGAAGTCTCTATATAGTCTTGCACTGGTGAGGGAAAGCCCGCCGACACATAAGACAGAATGAGCGGTAAGAGTAAAGGCTCTTCGACCTCTTCAAAGACACGACCATTCACAAAACTTCTGAGTTCATTCATAATAAATAAACAAACCAAAATTATCTACCCGCAAATAAAACAAAATCTCTTATGTGAAACAAAAATAGCATACTATAAACTGATTTGCCTATATTTTTTGGAAACTAATTTGAAAAAGCTGCCTGCGGCTAAAATTTACAGACTTTTAGTAGCTGTAAAATTAGACTTCTATTTCCAGTGCAAAAAATCCACAACCTTAAAACCAATAGTCGCAAGATGTGATTTTTACTTCTACTTTTTCTATAATCTTAACTTTGTTTTATAGCAGTTTCTAAAATTTGTGGGATGTCGTCAGGACGTCCTGAGACTGCGGGCGTCGGATGCCAGCGACCGAATCCGCCGTGCTGATTAACGGCGCGAATCCACTCGCGCATCGCCTCGCGCTTCACTCTGTCTTTCTGGTCTTCTTCGCCTTTGGTTTCGATTATTAAGATTTCGTCATTTTTGAGCTTAACTAAAAAATCCGGGCGGTATTTATGTTCGCCGCCGTCGAACATATAACGAATCTCAAAATTGAGATGGTCGTTCTTTACCCAAGCGGTGACGTAATCGCTGCGGTCGAGATGCAGAGCCGTCGTGCTTTCCCAACGGCTATCGCAGACGCAAAAATTGATGTGTGATTTTTGCGTGTAAACGAACGGCTTGCTGGTGTCCCAAGCCTTCATATCGGCAGTCGAGATAATCGGCTTATTCGTGTCAACGACGAGTTCGTAAGACTCGACATTTTCCTGCTGAATAAACGGCGCGAGATGGTTTACTATTTTCGCTGCATTCAAGCGAACCAAGACCCGCTTTCTTTTATCGTCAACGAACATCGGCGGCGAGATTTCTAATCTATCGGACTCGATAAATCTCTCGGTGACTGGCACGAGCTGAATGAACAGGGAATTGAAATCTCCTTTCCAGTAGGGCTGAATTTGTTTATAAATGTCGGACGTGGCGCGGAAAACGCTTGATTGCAGGCGAACCTCTGCGTAGAGTTTTTCCAAATCAATTTCCGATAGTCTGGTAACGTCGTGTTTGCCGTCTATCACGGGCGCAAGTTGGGCAATTTCGCGTGTGTCGTAAGCATCGAGGGTGAGCGTTTCAATATTGTCTAAATCAAGCCGGAGAACTGGTTTATATTTTTGCTCAATACGCAAAACATTCGGAAAGCGAATCTCAAATTCTGATTTTTCCGCCAAAGGCTGAATCCGCTGTTTCGGCGCGGTCGGCTTTACTTCCGAATCTTTCGGCGATTCGTGCGGCATAAAGGCGAACGGAACGCCGAAAATATTGACGTATTCGGGGGCAAACATTCCGTTTTCTTCTATATCGTAAGATGTGCGGCGAAGTCCTCGCCCCACAACCTGTTCACAAAGTAATTGGCTCGAAAACGCCCGCAATCCCATAATGTGCGTGACGGTTTTTGCGTCCCAACCTTCCGTCAGCATTCCGACTGAAATGACGTGCTGAATTTGTTCGCCGAGTTCGCCTTCGCGTCCGATGGTGTCAACTGTTTGACGTAACCGCAAAGCCAAATCCTTTTTACTTAATTTGCGGGTCGGCGCGTCTTCCGTTTCCGCATCTTCGGTCGAAGCGGTTTCGATTGTGGCTTCTTCGGCGTATTCTTCGGCTGCTTCTAAAACTTTTGAATCAATATGCAGAGTTTTTGCCGGATTGCATAATTCTTCCACCAAAATATTTTTGTGGTCGAAGGCATATTTGATGCGGGCGGCGGTTTCAGTTTGGTTAGCGACGGAAATCATTACGGGCGGAACTTTAATTTTTTCGCTGCGCCAAACTTCCACTGTTTTGAGCCAATCTACTCCCAAAAGCGCATACGCCTCTTGCACAAGTTTCGGCAAACTTTCGGATTCTGACGCGCCTTTTTTGTTGAGCGACGGTTTTACATCAGGCTCGTTGTAAATATGATAAAACTTTGTTTTGTAATCGCTGGCAAGCTGCCCGTCGTCGCGGATAACGACGCGTGGCGTTTTGACCAAACCGGACTCAATCGCTTCGGTCAAACCGAAGTCCGAAACTATCCAGCCGAATAAATTTTCCGAGGTCGAGTTTTTTCCGGTAGGCGTAAACGGTGTAGCGGAAAAATCATAGACGGTTTGGATGCCGCGAGCTTTGTTCAATCTGTCCAGCCCGCCAATCCAAATGGTCGCTTCCTCGGCGTCTTTCTTTTCGTCGCGCGAAAGTTTGACGCCTGCCGGGATGCGCCACGCGTGATGCGCCTCGTCGTTGATGACGACGAAGTTTTTTGAGTTCGCCAGCTCGCCCAGAACCTCGCGGGCATAGGCTTCATCCGATTTCGCCCCGCGTTTATCAACCGAGCGTTTCTTTTTCAGTTTTTCTTCCGTATCCCAGGCGAGCGCGTGCCAGTTGCGAACGACGACCTTCGCCTGTCTTAATTGCTCGCGCAGACTGAGTGGGACGATTTCAAACGCATCGTAATAGTTGCCTTCGCCCGCCGGGACGAGGACACTCAAACGGCTGCGTACGGTTAGATTCGGCGCGATGATGAGAAAATCTTTGGCAAATCCTTTTTTCGTCGGGTAATTGATTTTGTTGAGCGACTGCCACGCGACAAGCATTGCCATCAAAATAGTTTTACCCGTTCCGGTCGCCATCTTCGAGCACACGCGGTTTAATTCGCCGCCGTCGCCCGGAATGTTTATGCCGACCTTTTCGGCATCCGGTGCTTCCGCCAGCCAAATCAAAGTTTCGATTGCTTCGAGCTGGCAAAAGAAAAAGCGGTTTTGGCGTGCTTCTGCATCGCGCCAGTGTTCGAGCAGTTGCTTGGTCACGCCGGAGACGCCCGCGTAGCCGTTTTCGTGCCATTCTTTGACGCGCCCGCGAATCAAATTCACCAGCGGGATTTCGACAAACACGCCGGGGTCGTTGATAAGTTTTTTAGTCGTCGAGGCAACCGTATAGCCCGCCGGTCGTCTGCCTTCCGCCAGTTCAAAAGCCATCCGGTTATGGTTATATTCCCAATGCCGGCGCGGCTCTTCGTAAGGTGAATTTATGATTAAATGGTCTATTCCTGATGCCATAATTTACTAAAGGTTTGTGAAGACTATTTTTCACCCGAACCAAGTGATAGATAACTATTAACAGACTCGGAAATGTTTGCGACAGAAGTAGCTGATTGATTTGCCGCTTTTGCCGCTTGTTCGGCAATTCGGGAAGCATTTTGAGCGGCGGATGCGGATAATGCGGATTGGTCGGCAGCACGAGTGGCTTCTATATTCAAGCGAGAAACGGCTTCGGCAATCTCTGCAACCATTTTTGTAATATCCTTGACCCGACTTCTGGTTTTTATCACAAATGCCAATGAAGCAATTGAGAATATTAAGCTTGCGAGTCCTGTAAAAATTACCAGCCAATCAAACAAGGTCGGCGCTTTTTGTATAAATTCAAACATCCAAATCTCCTTATTTTATTTTAAAGAATCCCTAAAGTTGTCTAAATCCACGCTCGGTAAATTTATGGTCTACATAGTCTTCCACATCGAAGGTCATTTTGATGGAAGATTTTTTTGCGTCCACTAAAGCATTATAAATAGCTTCGTCCAAGTTTACATCGTCATCTTGTCCCAGGATTTCTGCTATAACAACACGTCGTTGAACTGAGGTAATATTCGGGTTGGAATTCGTCACTCTATTCTTGAATCTTCCTAAACTAAGACCCATAACCGGAATAGTAGGTTTTAATTCAAATTTGATTAAACTGATTAACTTATCGACTCTACTTTCTGAAAGGAACGATTGGTCAATATCACCACCTTCCTGTGAAGCCATTCCTATTGCTACAATT
>DASVRL010000107.1:0-14285 GCA_036388635.1 Pyrinomonadaceae bacterium | reverse complement strand
GTATTCAGACGAAATTGTCGAGCAAAACATTGAGAATCCGGACGGGGCATTTCTGGCAGAGTCATACGACATTTTTACACTTGATACGACTGTCGTCACCACTGCTCTCAGCCAATTGATGGACGAAGGTTATATTGACACCGAGGCAAAGCCATATGTGCAAGTGGCTATTAAACGGCAACTGCATCCGGAACTTCTGACGAGCGACCACAGGAAAAACATTTTGCTTGCTGTCCAGCGAGTTGTTGATGCAGCTTAATTATTAATCGTCTCCTAAACGACCCTTTTTAAGACGGTAGAACGAATAATTGGAGCTGGTTAATTGTATAGGTAAAAACTGTCTTTTAAACTATAATAGTCTTTTATTAATTTCGCTCAAATGTCAATAATTAGACGGTAAGCTCACAAAATAGGAGGGAAACTTATGCCCTTAAAGAGCATATTAAAGGTTGCAGCATCTGTCGAGAACCTGGTAGTTTTCGTTTTCTTAATTCTTCTGATTTTTACTCTCGATATTCCAATTCAGGCTGCGGCAGGCGACCTTGACCCGACGTTCGGCGGGAGCGGCGCGCTTAAGCTCACAAATCCGCATACTCTAGGCAAGATTTTGGTTCAAGCTGACGGTAAAATTCTCTCGTCGGGAAGCGTGCGCAGCGGAAGTTATGATAATCCTGTTTATACAGGCTATCTGGTGCGTTTTACAGCTAACGGCGGATACGATAACGGATTCGGCGCCGGCGGATTCCTGCGTCCGCAGGTAAATCAGGTTTTCACGACCGGCATGACGTTTACGCTTCAGTCGGACAACAAAATCGTCGTCGCCACAGCCGTCCCGAATTCCGGCAGCGGTTATTCATTCTACGTTATTCGATACAATTCAAACGGTTCGCCGGATTCGACTTTTGGAACGGACGGCGTCGTGTCCTTGCCGCCCGTTTCCTGGCTCGGCATTTCCAGGATATTGGTTCTGCCGGACGGTAAAATGCTGCTTTGCGGCTTGACTCCGTCTACATCAGGCTCAAGCTTTGACAGAAATTATGCCTTGCTGCGCCTGAATCCGAACGGGACGCCCGACGCTTCTTTCGGCAATAATGGCATCTTCGTTCCCGATCCCGCTCTCGATTTGCAATTTTACCCTTACGAGATGCTGCTTCAGGCTGACAATAAAATTCTTATCTCCGGCACGCGCATAGGCTCAGGCAGCAGCGGCTTTTACGCCGCGCGCTTTCTGGCAAACGGCGCGGTCGATACTTTCTACGGGACGAACGGGAAAGTCCTGACGACGTTTGACAGTTACAGCACGCCGTACGACGCCGCTTTGCAGTCTGACGGGAAGCTGGTTCTGGGCGGCGGGGCGTACGGCACTCTTCCAGACAAAATCGCGCTGGCGCGCTACACGACCGACGGACAATTGGATTCTTCATTCGGAAACGGCGGAAAAGTTCTGACGGCGATTAATAATCGAAACTCGCAGGCTTTTGGTATGACGATTCAGCCGAACGGGAAGATTCTCGTTTGCGGTTATGGTTATGACAGCGCATCGCAATATCGCAGCTGGGCGATGTTCGCCAGATTCAATCCTTCGGGCACGCTCGATACTTCTTTCGGCAGGGGAAAAGGTTTTGTCCTGACGCAATATCCGCAGCCAAGCGACACCGATCAATACTACGATATAGCGCTTCAGCCGGACGGCAAAGTCGTCGCCGCCGGTTTCAGCAGGTATGATAAATATTCGTACTCTGCGATTATTGGGCGTTATCTGACAAACGACGCGCCGGATTTTGATTTCGACGGCGACGGCAAAGCCGACCTTTCCCTGTTTCGCCCGAGCGCGGAGGCTGAATGGTATTGGCTGAACAGTTCGACCAGTCAAAGCAGCGGTCTGCAATTCGGCAGCGGCGCGGACAAACCCGCTCCGGCGGATTTCGACGGCGACGGTAGAACTGACGTTTCCGTCTTTCGCCCGGCAAACGGCGGCTGGTATCGCTTGAATTCATCAAACAACACTTTCACCTCATTACAGTTCGGCGCTTTGGGAGATTTGCCCGTGCCGGGAGATTTTGACGGCGACGCGAAAGCCGATATTTCGGTTTATCGACCGTCAGCTGGAAGCTGGTATCGGATCAACAGCTCGAACAATCGATTTGTCGCCGCGCAGTTCGGCATCGCCGAAGATACGCCTCTGATAGGTGATTTCGACGGCGACGGCAAATCCGATTTAGCCGTTTATCGCCCGTCCAACGGCTACTGGTATCGCATCAACAGCGACAGCGATTCTTTCTCGGCGCAGCAGTTCGGAATAGCTGAAGACAAACCGGTCGCGGCTGATTATGACGGAGATAGCAAAACCGACTTAGCCGTTTATCGCCCGTCTGTTGGAGACTGGTACATTATCAACAGCAGCAATTCCGCTTTCACCGGCATTCACTTTGGAGTCGCGGAAGACAAACCGGCACCCGCAGATTTCGATGGTGATGGAAAATCTGATTTAGCCGTCTTCAGACCTTCAAATGGTTTCTGGTATCTGTTAAGAACCAAAACAGGCTTTACAGCTATTCAGTTCGGAGCAAACGGAGATATTCCGGCTCCGAATGCCTTTATTAAATAAAACCCGTCGGACAAATAAAAGGCTTCGTTCAACCCAGAGCGAAGCCTTTATCTTTGCCTTACCGACTGCAAAATTTGCGAGATGCCTACAGAATTCAGTGATATTTTAAAACTGACTCAAAAACGCCGCTTTTCAGAACATTCAAAATAGACTAAGATTTGTCCCATAAAGAACCCTTTTTGAGACAACTCTGCTTTTATTTGAGAGAAACAAAATGAAACGATTGATCGGCGGATTTATGATTTTGCTTTTTGCGCTTTTTGTCGCTTTAGATGTCAAAGCGCAGAAAAACCTGTTACTTAATCCAAATGCGGATGCTGAATCAGATTTTTGGCGAAAGAGCGGACAAGCAAATGTCGAAGAGTTTAACGGAGATAAAGTTTTCGTCGTCCGCAATAAGGGCGGTTTTTCGCAAGACATTGTTTTGAGCGAGGCGGACGCAAATAAATATGCGGTTTTAATTGGACGCGGCTCGAGCGAACGCATCAATGCTGACGGCGCAATTACCGGCTTACCTTATTTGTACGTTTATTTTTTGAATGAACACAAACCCGACGGCAGCATCATAAAGTATTTACAAGGTAAACGAACACTGCTCAGAATCCAGGTAAAAGATGAATGGGGCGTTATGTTCGGCGTCTTCCAAGTACCGAAAGGAACAACCGGAGTTCGCTTTTTCTTACATCAGGCAGAAAGACTCGATGTTCCACAGAACGGCTCAGCCGCAAGGTTCGATAATCTCGGCTTATATTTATTTGAAACTGAAGAAGACGCTTTGAAATTCGTAAATCAGTATAAATAATAAGCAAAAAGTACATCATTACACTCAGATTCCCGGCAGACGCTTTCTGCTTTTGTCTGCCCTCTCAAAAACGCCCGATTATGGGACATTCAGATTAGACTAAAAAGTGTCCCGTAAATGCCCCTTTTTGAGACTGTATTCAGAGTGCTGTATTTATATTCAATCGGCATATAAGTTATTATGCAGATTGATTCGGCTTAATCAGAAGTCGGGCGTTTCGAGGTGAATTTAACAGTCATTATTTCAGGAATTAAAAGATGAAAAATAATTGGTTCTCAAGAAACTCTATATTTTATCCTTTGATGGCTTTGATAGCCTTGTCTGTTGTGCAGTTTCTTCACGCGCAATCGAGTTTGCAATCGTTTCAAAATCGCGCCGACCGAAATTATGAAACCTTGCAAAAGCGAATGCGTGAGGAAAATATTCCGTCAGACATTCAAGAACATATTATTTACGTTCAAAACCAATCAACCTTTAGCACGGACTTGTTAGTTAATTCCTTGTCGTTTATGCAGCTATTTATTCAATTCAATATTTTGTTGGTATTTTGGAGTTTCATTTTAATGAATCGCAACCCTGACCGAGGTGAGTAAGCGGAGCGGCGAAGAGCAAAACAGATAAAGCTGCTTTATGCCGGACACGCCCAACAAGTTATTGGACGCCAGACGGAAACAGCTGCTTTCTTATTTACGTTGTCTTTTGTCCCGTTACTTGCGTGTATTCGGTTTCCGCCCGCTTCAATGCCGCCGTTAAACACAAACAGGCAGTTTCACAAACGCTGGGCTATGCGACAACCAAATTAGATTAAAAACAGTCTCAAAAACGCCCCTTTTCGAGACAGCCGACCGCCGCCCGAAAGCGTCTTCTAAGTCATACGTTTTCGAGACAGGCTAATCTCCGATACAGCATTACTTAAGCTTTAAATGACATTTTCACCATTTTTCGGTTTTGTCTCATAGACCGCTGAATTACCAAAATCCCGAAACTCTCCGACATTTTCCACTTATGGAAGGCTTTTCGACCGACGTTTTTCGAGTCGTGGAAGATATTTGTTTTCAGCACCACACTATTAGGACACTACCGGCGGGTGAAGATTATTTGTTAAAGCCGGGTTTGGGAGTATAATAGATGTGTCTTATCAATTCGCCTCAGCCCATCGCCCAACGGAGAAAAGTCCGGCAACTGCCGAGCAAAGTCGCGGAGAGGAAAATATTATGTGTCTGAAATCTTTATTGAGCGCCCTTTGCCGCCGCAGCGGAAATTTGTTTTTCCTTCTCATCGCGCCGGCGGCTTTGATTATTCTTTCGGCAGCTCCGGTCGCGGCTGCGCCGGGCGATTTGGACACCACTTTTAATCAGAGCGGCTTTGCCTCGCTGCAATTTCCTCTTCCGACTCGCGCGCAGTCCGTGATATTTCAGCCGGACGGGAAGATTATCGCCGCCGGCGGTCATGTTTACGATAGTATCGGTGAAGGCTGCGACTTCGCGCTGGCTCGCTATCACCCGAACGGCACGCTCGACACGAGTTTCGGAATCGACGGTAAAGTGGTGAGCAGATTTATCAGCCAGCTCGGCAGCGACTTTATTAATTTTGTCGAGGCGGCTTTGCAGGGCGACGGCAAGATAGTCGCCGTCGGGCATTTCCGCGCCGGCGACCTCGGCTTGTGGAATTTGCTGGTCGTGCGCTACAACGCTGACGGCTCGCTCGACACCACCTTCGACGGCGACGGCATAATGACGATGAGAATCGACAATTACTCGCTCGCGGGCGGAATCGCCGCGCAGCCGGACGGTAAAGTGGTTATCAGCGCCTCTGCCGGCAACGGTTTTACGACAGTCAATCCGTATAGATTTATGGTCATCAGGATTGCGGGCGGCGGTTTAGACCCGACGTTCGGCGACGGCGGAGTCGTCCAGACCGCTTTTAACGGAATACCTTCCAGACCGTTTGGCATCGCCGTGCAGGCGAACGGGAAAATCGTCGTCGCCGGGTTAATGGGAAATAATAATTACGCTCTCGCCCGTTATCTTCCGAACGGCACGCCGGACGCCACTTTCGGCAACAGCGGAACCGCCACGTTAATCAGCGGCGTCAACGACACTCAGGGCGCAGATGTGGTCGTCCAGCCCGACGGGAAAATCATTTTGCTGGCATCGGTCGTCAACAGATTCCAACTGTTCCGGGCAAAGGCTGACGGAACGCCCGACCCGACCTTCGGCGCGTCCGGCGGTATTATCATCGCGCAGGGCAATCACGGCGAAGAACGCGCGGGCGGGCTGACTTTACAGCCGGACGGGAAAATCATCGCCGGCGGATACAGCTATAGCCGCAACAACTCCACCATCTTCAACCCGTTCATCGTTCGGCTTAATCCGGACGGTTATCGCGACCCGACTTTCGGCGCTATCGGTCATGTTTACCAGCCCGCCAATATGTTGATTTACGATGTGGCGATCCAGCCGAGCGACGGCAAGCTCGTCGCGGTCGGCTCGTTCGGTGTTAGCGCTTTCGGTTATCGACAGCTCGCCGTCGCGCGGTATCAAACCGGCATCGCCGCTGTATCTCCCGCCAAAGTCGACTTTGACGCCGACGGCACATCCGATTTTGCCGTCACGCGCGCCAACGACTCCAACTACAACTGGTATGCGCTCAGCAACAATTATCTGAACGCGCTGCTGGTGGAAACCGAGTGGGGATTAATCACGGACAAAATCACGCCGGCGGATTATGACGGCGACAACAAAACGGACGTCGCGGTTTTCCGACCGTCGGACGGCAACTGGTATATTCTGAAAAGCTCCGATAATTCCATCGTCACGGTTCATTTCGGGCAGAGCGGCGACATTCCGCTCGCCGGCGATTTTGACGGCGACGGTCGCGCCGATACATCCGTTTACCGGAGCGGCAACTGGTATATTCTGAACAGCTCCAACGGGCAGTTTCGCGCCGAACAATTCGGCATTGCGACGGATAAACCCGTTTTGGCTGATTTTGACGGCGACCGGAAGACCGATTTAGCGGTTTACCGTGACGGCGTCTGGTATGCTCAACGCTCGACGGCGGGATTTTTCGGCGCGGCTTTCGGGCTGGCTTCCGATAAGCCGCTTCCCGGCGATTATGACGGCGACGGAAAAAGCGATTTGGCTGTTTATCGCCCGTCAGACGGAACCTGGTATCTGCAAAACAGCACGGAAGGTTTCAAAGCCTTTCAATTCGGCATCGCTACTGACCTGACCGTTCCGGCAGATTATAACGGCGACGGAAAAACCGACATCGCTGTTTTCCGCGAAGGCGTTTGGTATATTCTGAACTCGAACGGCAGTTTACGAATCGTCTATTTCGGATACGCGACGGACAAACCGCTACAGACTGCCTTTCAGCAGTGAAGGATTTTAGCTCTCGCCGCAAATTTGCGAACATCGTTCTTGAGCATAATCCCAAGCCGAAAAACGAAAGGGCACAGACTCGCCGACGATAAACGGGTCTTCGCCGAAGCCTGTGTAAACCGTGTACAATTGCCCGGCGGTCATGCCTTCTTCGTAACTTTCTCGCAGGCATTCGTCAACGATTGCTTTACAGGCGGTCAAAGCCTCCTCAAAGGTGGCAAAGTCGCCGTGTTTATAACGCTCGTCTTCGTCCATATAATGAAAATTGTCGTCAACAAAAACTTGATAGATATTTGCCATTTTTCCGTTTTACGTATAACTCGAAAAAATGTCAATTTTGAACAGAGTCCAAATAGCACCACAAGATAAGAACGCTACCGGATTTTAGAATTCATACAAAAAACAAAGGCTTGAGTTTTATAAAACTCAAGCCTTTGCAGCTTTAATTCGGAAACGAATTAATCGTTTCCTACGTTATTCGGCTTCGAAATTCAGCTCGGTCAGTTCCTCGTTGACTTCGACGGTTCTCGGCGCGAAGGTGTGGCGCTTGGAGAGGACGTTGAAAACGTAGGTTTGTCCAGCCTGAACTTCTTCGAAGCGGAAGTAGCCGAAGGCGTTGGTGAGCGCGCTCCGGCGTTCGCCGGTTTCGCCCGCGTAGGTCACGGTGGCGTTCGGAAGCCCGCGACCGTTAGCCATAACTCTGCCGCTGACGGTGACCGAAGCCGCGCTCGGCGCCAGCGCCGGAATCTGGTAGATTCCTTGCCCGTGCGTCGCGGCGCGCAGAAGTCCGCCCGGCGAGAATGCAAAGTCGAAGACCGCGATGCGCGGCATGCCCGTGCCGTAAGGAACCCAGTTCGTGCCGCCGTCGGTCGAAGCGTAAACGCCGATGTCCGTTCCGGCGAAAAGAATCGAGCCGTTGGTGATAAAGGCGTTGACCGGAACGAGCGGCAAGCCCGTGCCCGCGCCGCTGATTGCCGTCCAAGTCGGAGCAACTAAACCCTGTTCGGCAAAGCTGCTCAGATTGTTGGTGCGGTAAATCTGCGGAGCATTGAAAAGCGCCAGCGTCACGTAAGCCGTGTTCACGTCAGTCGGGCTGATAACCGCGCGCGTAACGTAATTGTTCGGCACGGCGTTACCCGGATCCATATCAATCAGCGGATTCGCGCCGGTTGTCGTTCCGAAGATGCCGCCGTTGTTCAAGCCGATGATGCGCACCAAATCGTTCTGCGGCGAGATGCCGATGGCGCTCAGAGGCGATGTGAACGTCTGGCTTTCGACCGTGTGCGTCGCGCCGGTGTCAACCGAGCGATAGAGACGGTCAGAACCGTAGTAAATCGAGTTCGGCGTGCCCGGACCGCGTTCGAGCGGCGCGTAGAAGTTAATGACCGCCGTGCAGAAAATTCCGTTTCGCGGTGATACCGCCGGATTGTTACAGCCGCGGAACGTCCAACTACCCGGAGTCGCCGCGCCGTTGTTCGAGAATGCGTAGCCGGTCAAATTACTGGCGTTAAAATACGTGTGATACTGGTTATACGTCACGTTGCTGACAGAGCTTTGGTCGATGACCGAATAGCCGCCGTCGCCAAAGTCCGTGTTTAACCACGTCGCGGCGGTCGTGAAACGGTTCGTGCCGTTGTCCTGCGTGCCGCCGATCAGAATGTTCGGGTCGGTCGGGTGATTGTCCAAGCCCATAAACTGCGTCGCCAGGAAACCGGCGGTGTTTTTCGGAATCCAGGCTGCGCCGCCCGTGTCCGAACGGTAAATGCCGCCGTCGCTGCCGAAGTAAATGATGCTCGGGTTGGAGGGCGCGACTCTAATCACATGCGAATCGACGTGCAAACCGGTCTCGCTTTCGACAAAAGCCGTACCGCCGGTGACCGAAGTGGCGAAAACGATGGTCGGCGCGCCGCCGATATGAACGCGCAGCGGGTCAACCGGGTCAGCCTCGATGGCGATGTCGTAGAAACACTGCGGCGTACAGAAATTGTTGTCAATCTGCAGCGGGAATGTCACGCCGCCGTCGTCGGAACGAAGGATTGTACCGCCGGCAACTCCGGTCGCCACGTAAATCGTCGGCTGCGGCGCACCCGCTGGATGCGAGATTGCCAATTCGCCGTTGACGTCGCTGGTCGCTGTGCCGACTGCCGACACGCGTTGAACAAAGGTCACGGTCGCCGGGTCGGCGTTCATCGCGTTGTTGGAAACAATCACGCCGCCGCCGTTGGCGACGACCCAAGCCACCAGAAGATTAGGATTGAGCGGGTCGAAAACGATGTCGCGGACGCTTAAATTCTGGTTGCCGAACGGGAACGGAAGCTGCGCGAAAGTCGGAGCTGCCGAAGTCGCGTTCGTCGAGCGCCAAATGCCGCGGTTTCCGGCGGGCAGAGGAGGCGTCGGCAGAGCCGGCACGCCGCAGTTAATAGCCGCGCAGGCTGATGCAGAAGCGACGAAAATCGTTGCCGGATCGGTCGGGTGAACCAAAATTTCGGCAATCGAGCGACCGTTGAAATTCCCGTTGGCGATAGGTCCTGTTTTGACAGCTGTGGTGCTCGCATTATCGATGCGATATAAGCCGACGCCGAAATAGCTGTCGGTCGAAAAATTCGGTTCGCCCGTGCCGACGTAAACCGTTTCGGGCTGCGAAGGCGCGATTCTGACCGCTCCAATCGCTAAGCTTTGCGCGTCCTGCATCAGCTGAGTCCACGTATCGCCGCCGTCCAGCGTGCGGTAAAGACCGCCTTGAGCCGTTCCGACATAAGCGATAAGCGGGTTGATCGGGTGAACGTCAATCGCCGTTACGCGTCCAGATACGGGCGTGCTGACGATTTGCGTCTGACCGTTCGGAATCGGGTCGGGACCAATCGGCTGCCAGGCGGCGAGACCGGCTTCTTTCAGCGCTGAATCGGGTCTGGCGCGCAGCTCGTCAATCTGCTGCTCCATTTTCGCGATTTCCTGACTGCGGGTTCTGAGATTTTCTCCGCGGTCGCCTTCCGCCATTCCTCGATAAAACTCGACCTGCTTTTCACGACGCTGCCTGTATTCCTCTTTGCTGAATTTGGATTTGGCTTGTTTCACAAAGTCGGGAATGTCCGGGTCGTCGTTAAAAAAGTTGGCAACGGTAGTATCGAAGGGATTAAACCAAACCGCTGCGACCATGAAGCCCAAGGCGATTAGAATCAACCTTCCGGTAAAATATTTTTTCATCGTATTCTCCTAAAACTAGGCATACAATTTCAGCGATGCGCGTTAGAACCAGGGCACAAGACTTTTTTTAAACTGTATGCTCAAAATAACTTAAATGGGAAAAGTGTGTAGCTAAAAAATGCTAAAGCAAAACCAAAGCAAAATCAACCTTATTTTCGAATATTGCCTTAATTTACCGGCTGTTTTTAACTTTGAGTCGTTAACTCGCCTTGCTCCTGTAATTCGTGGGCACTGCGCCGAATAAAAAAAGACTTTTATTTCTGGCGGGTGTTTTGTAGAGTTTATCTCGTGGGAGATGTTGTCAAGGCTTTTGTAATGCTAAAGCAAATGACCGGAAATTTCAATCTTATCCGGCTGTTTTCAGCATCAAAAGCTTCGGCGGAGATTTTAGACGGGAAGTTGAAGCGCACTATGAAGCATTGTTTTTATTTACTTATATTTATATTAATCATCGGAAGCGCTTCGACGCTCTCCGCGCAGAGTAAATCCAAAATGAAACGCAAACCGACAAAACAGGCTAACAATCAGACAAAATACGGATGTCTGCCGCCGGATATTAAACTCGACACGATTGTTTCGGCAAACCAAATCGAAACGGCTTCCGGAAACAAAATCGAGCGGGAAACCGTCAAACAGCGACTGGATAAAATAAAAGCCGGGTGCCGCGCCGGTAAATTAACTGACGGCAAGGGCAGGGAAATTCGTTTTTACCAATTGCAGGGCTGCTGGGGAAATCCGCCGCAGGGCTATCAGGAGATTCTGGATAATCAGCAAAAGGAGCTTGAGGAATTAAAAAAGAAATACACAATCGTCGAAATAACCTGTAATCCTTCGGGCGGAATGCCTTTTTAATAAAAGATTACCCGCGCCGAAGTTTCAATGCGCGCTCCATACCGCGCAAAAAAAAGGACAGCTTTGCCGGTTGCCTTTTTTTTTATAGAAATAAATGATATTGGAAACGAACTCGAACGAAACAAAGGCGTAAAGCGCGGATTCCGCATTAATTTTTATCAAATAATATTTGACAAAGCGTTCTAATGAGTTTATCTTTCAGGCAGTTAGTATCTTGAAGATAATGTTTGCCCAACGAAATTTTGAAAAATTTCGCTGGAAAACGTCGTTGTGTATTAACCGATTTTCAGTCCACAAGAAAAACAACTGTCGGAGTGCCATTTTTCTTCCGCCTTTTATTTCCACAGATTATCTGCAAGGGTCGCTTTTAATATCCGAAGCGTAGATTTCAAGGCATACATTCATAATAAACCGTTTATTATTATTTGCTTTTGCGCCCGCAACATAAGTACGAATTGAATTTCCCTGTTCCATTGGAGGAGTTAGTATGAATTTACTCAAAAGAAAAACACTGGCGTCGAACGGATTAATGAATATCCATAAACTTCTGCTGTTACCAAAACAAATCTTTGCCGCCGGCTTAATTGCTTTTTTGCTGGCGTCAACGTCATTGCCGGCTTTTTCCCAGACCAGAAGCCGCAAGATTTCCGGCAAAACTAAAAGCTCGATTAACAAGCCGGTTAAAAGCGCTCGTAAAACCAACGTCAAGCGCACGAGCGACGGCGACGAAATCGGCGTTCCCTGGACCGGCGAAGTCGGCGTTACAAGGACGACCGACGAGATTATGGCGTCGCAGCTGGTCGCTCCGCCTTCGTCCAGACCGTTAAATAAGCCGGAACGTCATCATGGCAAAAATAAAGAAAAATTTCAGGATCCGAATGCTAAACCGGTTTCCAGTATTCCGGATTCGAGGTTGAAAAGCAGGCAGGGCGATTTAAAGAGCCGCGACAATTTTATCGATATGATTGCCCCGCAGCCGATCGGTTTGAATTTCAATGCCGTCACCGGACCGACCGAAACCGGCGCGTTTCCGCCCGATACGATGGGAGCGGTCGGACCGTCGCAGTTTGTCGTCTTTCTTAACGGGCGCCTCCGCACATTTAACAAAACGACCGGCGTAGCCGATGGTGTAGTTAACGTTGACTCGGACGTTTTCTTCTCTTCGGTGATGACGCCGCCGCCGCCGCCGCTGAACATCAATTTTACGAGCGACCCGCAGGTTCGATATGACCGGCTGTCTGGACGCTGGATTCTTATCATCATAGATGTGCCGAGCGCCAATGACATCGGCGACACGCCGAATCGTATACTTATTGCCGTTTCGGACGCAGCGAGCAACGGTGTGCTGACCGCCGGTACGGTCTGGACTTTCTACTTCGTTCAGCAGGATACGGTCGGCGGAATTCCCTCGACGGGCGATTTTCTCGATTACCCGTCGCTCGGTGTTGATGCAAACGCTCTCTACATCGGCGGCGACATGTTCGACGCGGCGGCAGGCGGATTCAACAACACTTCGGTTTGGGTCATCCGTAAGAGTTCGATTTTGAGCGGCGGACCGGTCGTCACGACGGCATTCCGCGACCTCATCGGCACAGACGGACCGTTCGAGCCGCGCGGCGTGGATAATTACGACCCGGCGGCTACCGAAGGCTACTTTATCGGCGCGAGCGCCGCCGCCTTCGGCAGATTGATAATGCGACGCGTCGGCACTCCGGGCGCGACGCCGACTATCTCCGCCAACATCTCCATTACGGTTCCCTCGACGTCTTTTCCCAGAAGCGTCGACCATCTCGGAGATACCGGCGGGACGAACGGAAACATCGATGCGCTGGACGACCGTCTGATGGCGGCGCACATTCGAAACGGAAGATTATGGACGGCACACAGTATCTCGGTACTTTCGACCGGAGTTTCATCCGGCACTAATGCCCAGCGGCGCAATGCCGTCCGCTGGTACGAATTAGTCGTCCCGCCGACCGTCGGTACGCCGACCGTCAACCAGTCGGGCACGGTTTTCGACAACGCCGCCAACCGCGCCGACGCTCGCGAATACTTCATTCCATCTATAATGGTTTCGGGGCAGGGACACGCCGCTCTCGGGTATACCACCTCCGGAACTCCTTTCCGCATCGATGCTGCAACCAACGGGCGACTCGTCGGTGATACTCTGGGCACAACCGGCGCAGTCAATATTTACACGACCAGCAGCACAGCTTATAATCCGCCGGGCGATCCGGGACCGCCGCGCCGCTGGGGCGACTATTCGTTTACCAGTCTTGACCCGCTCGACGATATGACGATGTGGACAATTCAGGAATACTGCAACGGTACTAACACTTACGGTGCGCGAGTGGCGAAATTAAGCGCGCCACCGCCGCCCGTCGTGCTGACGCCTTCGCCGGCTTCGACCGCCGCCGGACAACCGTCCGTGAATATTGTCATCACCGGAGTTTCGACTGGCGGCTCGGCGTTTTATAATCCGCCCGCTGACTTGGCTCCGCCCGCGCTGCCTTTTACACGCATCACGGCGAGCATTACGCCGCCGCTGGCGCCCGAAGCGCTGGCGGTCAACAGCGTCACTTATAACAGTCCGACGCAGGTCACCATTAATTTGAACACCACCAGCGCGACGCCCGGCGTGAAAACTTTGACCATCACCAATCCCGACGGGCAAACGACGAACACGAGCATTACTATTCTTCCCGGACCGACCGCCGCGCAGGTATCAGCCAGCGGCAGAGTGATTAATAATGCCGGAAACGGCATCGCCAACGCCAGCGTGTTCGTCACCACCGAAACCGGGCAAAGACGTGTTGCCATTACTAATGCGTTCGGTCACTTTCGTTTCGACAACCTTTTAGCCGGTCAGACCTACATCTTTACGGTGACGGCTAAACGACATACGTTCGGCAGTCCGAGCCAGGTCATCGACCTGTCGGAAGACCGCGACGACGTGATATTTATCGCGAATAATTAATTTATTCGAGTAATCTTCTCTAACGAAAAAATGGGCGGTCGAGAATTTTCGACCGCCCATTTTTTCTGCCTCAACGAAAATTACTCTAATAGCATCTACGAATGCGCCCCGTCGTGTCGCGCCGCAAAACGACTTCCTCAAGCGTTTCATCGGTTTCCGTCAGCGTGACTCTGAGCGTCAATTTATCGCCGGAAATTTTGCCTTCGTAACGGGCGGGCTGTGGTTTAGGCGGAAGCTTAACGCGCAGCGCGCCCGGATAACGGCGAGTATAAATGCCGTTCGCGCTAAAGTTGCCCTGTTCGTCAATCGAAAGCTTTTGCGAAATCTCGCCGGCGGCGCAATCGTATTCGATTTTCACGCCGTTATCTTCGACGACAAAATTAACGCCCGCCGCGCCCCAATTTCCAGGCGACACTGAAGTCGGTTTTGATTGATTCACTTTCGGTTTGGTAATTC
>DASVRL010000106.1:0-15069 GCA_036388635.1 Pyrinomonadaceae bacterium | reverse complement strand
GACGGCAGAGACGACATCGCCGTGTTCCGTCCGCAAGGCGGTTTCTGGTATCGCATCAACAGCTCGAACAACCAGTTCGTTGCTGCCCAATTCGGGCAAAACGGCGATTTACATATTCCGGCTTTTGACCAGCCGTAATTGAAAGGCGAAAGGCGAAAGGATAAGGAATTGATTTCCTTTATCCCTTATCCTTTCGCCTTTCGCCTTTAAAATGCTCGCGCGACGGTTAAAACGTAAACCGCTCGCGCGCCTTTGTTTTTCAGGGCTTTCGCGCAGTTTGAAACGGTTGCGCCGGAAGTGAAAACGTCGTCAATCAATAAAATATTTTCGTTTTCGACCAGCTTTGGGCGTGTCACTTCAAAAGCGTTCCGCACGCTTTCGGCGCGCCCCTTTCGGTCCATTCCGGCGCGGCGCTGCGGCGTGTGAATTTTGCGAATCAGGCTTTGCTCGTCGAGCGGCAGACCCGCGCGACGCGCTAAAATTTTCGCTAAAAGGGAAGCCTGATTAAATCCGCGCTCGTTCAGACGGCGTTTGGAAAGCGGGACGGGAATGATTCGGGCGGCGTCCTGAAACGGAGATTTCAGAAAAGCTTCGAAGAAAAGGTTTTGCAGATTTATGGGAACAAACGGAGTGTTTTTGAGATTCAGAACGCTGGCTAAAAGCGCGTGTTCGTAAAGACCGGCGGCGCGTGCCGAATCAAAATCTTCGTCTTCGCATTGACGGCAGAAAGTTTTAAATTTCTCGCCGTTTGATTGCAGAAACGCGCTGCATTTTTCGCAAAGAATTTCTTTGCCGGTAAAGATTCGCGTTTTTCGCCAGCACGCGCGGCAGACGACGCCGTCGGCGCGTGATTCGACGCTTTTTTCGCAGAGGCGGCAAATTTGTGGGTAGATTAAAGTTAGGCAGGCGTCGTAGATGGCGGAAAGCGGAGAACCGAAAAAGGGAGAGTTTTTGTGGTTCGGTTCTCCGTGTTTCATCACAAGCTATCCGCGTCAATCATTCCTTTTTCGACCTGTTCCTGACAGCTCAGACAATAACGCGCCCACGGAATCGCCGCCAGACGTTTCGGCTGAATTTCCTTCGAGCAGTTCTGGCACGTGCCGTATTCTTCGTCCTCGATGCGCTGCAAAGCTTCGTCAATCAGCATCAACTGGCGCGTTTCGTTTTCGGAAACCGCCAGAATCACGTTTTTGGAATAATTCTGCACCGCTAAATCGACCGGGTCAGGCGTTTCGGTATCGTCCACCGAAAGGTCGTTGCCCGATAGCTTGGTAAATAAAGTATCGCGCTCGGCGATAAGTTGTTCTTTAATTTCGTTCAATTCACTCATTTCTGATATGGAAACCCTTTGATTATGGTATATGCGCGATATAGCTGTTCAATCAGCACGACCCGCGCCATTTCGTGCGTCAAAGTCAGAACGGATAAGGATAAACTAAAATCGGCTCTTTCGACAACCCCGGAAGCGACGCCTTCCGCGCCTCCGATGACAAAAGCGATTTCTTTAAGTCCTCGATTCTGCCATTTCTCGATTGTTTCCGCGAGTTCGTGAGAACTGACCGAGCGTCCCTTTACGTCCAATAAGACGACGAATCCACTTGGATTCAGGTTTTCCAATATTCGTTTGCCTTCAATTTCCTTGTCGCCGGCGTCCTTTAATTCAACGATTTCAAACTTTACGAAATGCGAAAGGCGCGCGCCATATTCTTCCTGCAGCGCGCGCCAGTTTTTATCCTTTGTTTTGCCAATCCAGACAAAGCGAAATCGCATAAAAGTGAAAAGCGAAAAAGCGAAAAAGCGAAAAAGCGAAAATGTCAGGATAAGAAAACTCGTCTGGCATTTTCACTTTCCGCCTTTTTCACTTTTTCACTTTAGAAACGAAAGCGATAAGCAACTCTCAAACTGCGCCCGGGTCCGTCGATGCCCCAGCCCGGCAGGCGGTGGCTTTTATCGCCGATGTTTTCAAAATCGACCGTGATTTCCTGTCTTTCGTCAAAGCGATAACCGCCGCGCACATTGAACAAAGCATAGCCCGGAATCGAGGCGAAAAGCGGAACCGCCGTGTCGTTGTTAGCGATGAAAACGCCGTTAATGGTCGCGCCGAGCGGCAGCAGACGATTTTGCACCTGCGCCAGAGTCTCGCCGGTCGCCAGCAGAATTCCGCCAGCCGAGCCGCATTGACCGTTCGTGCCGGGCGTGGTCAGCCCGCGCACGCACGCGCCGCGCCGGAAAAAGTTTTGAATCTGCGCGCGCGAGCGAGCGCCACCGGTGCGTCTGTCGGATAAATCGAGCGTCGATAGACGGTCTTGTCTGCCCGCAAAATTCGCGTAGCCTTCGATCCAGAACGGTCTGCCCGCCGGCTGATAGCGCAGACGCAAAAATCCGAGCGCCGGAGGGACGCCGCCGCCGAGATTCGGCGGCAATTCGGTCGCCCGGTCTTCGGCGTAAACGTAAGAAAAGTTGCCGCCGATTAGCCAGTCGGTCGAAAAGCGATAGTCCGCCGCAAGTTCTGCTCCGCGCATGCGTGTGTCGCTGAAATTCGCCTGCACCAGCACGGGCGAAGTCGAAAGCGGCACAAACACCGCGCCGTTGGCGTTCTGGTTCGTAATCGTCTGGCTGCCGAGCTGAAGCCCGACCGCGCCCGGCGGCAAAATCAGAGTCTGGCGCACAATCGTGTCGGCGTAATCAACCAGAAAGCCTGTCAGACTCGCTTCAAAACGTTTGTTGCGGTAGCGCAGGCTCGCTTCGTAATTGTTGCTGATTTCGGAGCGAAGCGGCGCAACTTCTATGCCCGTCGAAACGGCGGTCGCGTCGGCGGTCGTGCCGATGGTCGCGCCAAGCGCGGCGACGGAGCTGGTCGAAACCTGAAAACCGACGCCGACCAGTCCGAGCGAGCCGAGACTCGTAATGTTCGGAGCGCGGAAACCGCGCGAGAAGTTAAACGCCGCGTTCAATCCGTCGGTGATGCTAAACACCGCGCCGAGGCGACCGGAAAAATCTTTGAATCTGGCGGAATCGTCGGGAAAAAGCGGTTGACCATTGACTACGGGCGCGTCCGCCGCTTCCGTTTTATAAACGCCGACGTTGTAGCGCAGCGCGCCGCTCAGGCGCAGGCGGTTCGGAATCGCCTCGAAAGCGTCCTGCACATATACGCCGAACAAATCGTATTTCGCCCCGTTCGGGACGCGCGGGCGCACGAGCGCGACGACGCCGCTCGCCGGATCGGTGTTGAAAGAAGGCGCGTTCACTTTATCGCGGTAAAAATCGCCGCCGACCAGAAAATTATTTCTCGCAAATTGTTTATCGAGAAAAAAGCTCGCGCCCCAGGTGGTCGTGCGTTCCTTGTCGTTCGTAATCGCGCCGAGCGGGTTGCCCTGCCCGCCCTGATTGACTCGCTCCTCGCGCTGGCTGTTGTAGGAAACGGTCGCCGAGAGGCTGTCAAAAAATCCGACGCCTTGTTTGTAATAGCGCAGATAACCGAAATCGAGCATCAGGTTGCGCAAGTCGGCGATTAAATTGCCGTCGCCGCCCAAAAGCTGGTCGTAGCGTTTGCCGCCGTCCTGCTGCGAGCGCTGGTAGCGAAAGCTGATTTGCTGGTCGTCGGTCGGCGCGAAATTAAATTGAAACGTGCCGCCGTATTGCGTGAAAGCCGTGTCGGGCAGCCGCTCGCTGCCCGTTATGTCGGAAGGCAATCCCAAAAAACGCGTGATTGCCGAATGGCTGTCGATTCCTCCGCCCGGACGCAGGGTGTTGACGCGCCGCGCGTTCAGATTTCCCAGAATGCCGAATCTTTTCGTGCCGTAACTGACCAGCGCATTGCTGCCGAACGAACGGTCGGCGCTGTTGAAAAAGCTGTTATATTCGCCGTGCCATTCCGGCGTGTCCATTCCGTAGACGGGCTGGCGCGAAACCAGTTGAACATTGCCGCCGAGCCCGTCCGAGCCGAACTGCGCGGTGTTCGGGCTGCGCTGAATTTCTACGGTTCTGAGCGAGGTCGGTTCGTTGAGATTAAAAAAAGTGTTGATGCCGCCGCGCTGCGTCGAATTCGTGTAGCGCACGCCGTCCACATAAACGCCGACTTCCGTCAACCCGCGCACCAGAACCGCGCCGATGGTCGGGCTGGTGCGTTGCAGCGAAACGCCGGGTTCTTCGTCGGCGACCTGCGCCAGAACGGCGGTCGCGCGCTGCGAGATCGCGTCTTCGGTGATGACGTTGATTTGAGCCGGAATGTTGTTTTTATCGGCGGCGGTGTTGGTTTCCGCCGTGACGGTGACATTGGCGGTCAGCGTATTGATTTCCAAAACCAAATCGACGGTCGCGGCGGCGCTCGAATTGATTTGTACGGCTTGGCGCTGCGGGCTGAAGCTGGCGTGCGCGGCTTGGACGACATACGAGCCGGCGGCGACGTTTTCAAAGCGGTAGTTTCCCGCCGCGTCGCTCGTTGCGGAACGCAAAACAAGCTGCTGCGCGCTCAAAAGCGAAACGTCCGCGCCCGCGATGGCTGCGCCCGCCGCATCGCGAATCGTGCCGGAAACGCTGCCGGTCGTTTGCGCAGAGGCATCGGCGGAAAACAAAAAGAAAATGAACGACAAAAAAATAATCACTTTTTTCATAAATTCGATTCAGGAAAATGAAATCCGACACCGAACGATTTACCGGCGTTAGTTTTCATACTTCATCCTTATAAGTTAAAAATAAATACGCGTTTTACGGGCTAAAAAATCGTGAGTCTGCACCAATTCCAAAATTTTCGCAGCAATTTTTCCACCACCTTTGCTGGACGGCTCGATTTCGTTGGCGTAATCGTTTTTCTCGTTACAAATTAAGCGTAAGTCCAAAAACGGAATTCCGACTGAAATCGCCTGACGAATAATCGCATCGTTAAAAACACTTAAAGCCGTTGTTGCGATTTTTTGAATCAAAGAATCGGAAAAATTAGGATAATAAATTGTGCAAACAGCCGTCGGCAGAGTGCGCGAATTCATAACATCGACGAGCATTTCGCGATATTGAGATTCAAAATCGCTCGCGCGGTTTGCCAGAGCGTTTAAAACTTCCGCCGCCGAATTGGCTTTCAACTGCAAAACATCGGCGTTCATCAGCGCGTTGTTTCCGCCGACGCTGATAATCAGATGCGTCGCCTCGACCGGAATTTTCGACAATTGCCCGCCGATGTTTTCGACCACGCTTCCGTCGACGGCGTTGAGCGTCGCTCGCCAATCCGCCGGCATCATCTGCCGCAGATGCGTGATCACATCAGGCTCGGCGCCGACGTAAGACTTGTTATCGAATATGGAATCACCGAGTAATACAATGTGAGGCATAACGTCTATTCACTGGGAATTTCGACTTTTCGCGCGTCGCGCCAGAGTCTTTCCAAATCGTAAAACTCGCGCGATTTCTGGTCGAAGACATGCGCGATAAAATCGCCGTAATCGAGCAGAATCCATTCCGCCGTGTTATAGCCTTCGATGCGGATGGGACGCGAATCGAGTTGTTTTTTTAGCTGCTCCTGGATTTCGTCGGCAATCGCCTGCACCTGTCTTTGATTGGTGCCGCTCGTGATCACGAAAAATTCCGTGAAACTGGCGATTTCGCGCAAATCGAGAACGACCAGATTAACGGCTTTTTTCTCGCCGGCGCAGGCAATCGCCAATCGAATATTTTCGTCCAGTTCCGAAAAAGGCGTGCGCGTTTCGGTAATCGTAACGGTGGCGGTTTCGTGTTGCAGAGATTTTTCTTTAAGCGTATTTTCCATTTCTGTAGATTATTTCAAATATAGACCGTATTTTTCAATGTATTTTATGACTTCCGGCGGCAAAAACTCCTGCCAGTCGTCCGCGCCCTCGCGAATTTTCCGGCGAATTTCCGTTGCCGAAACATCAATCTGAACGGCATCCGTAATATAAATGCGATCTTCCGTCTGCGGACTGAGCCGCCGAGCCTGCTCTTCGTTTTCTTTCCTGGCGTTTTCGCCGCTTGGCGTCGGCGCGTTAAAATTTTCGCGCAAATCGACGATTCTTTCCCGAATTTCTTTCGTTAAGTGCGAAAAAACGATTTCATAATCCGGACGCGTGACGACGATAATATTTACCAGCGTCAAAACTTTTTCCCATTCGCGCCACGTTGTTATATCTTGCCACGAATCGGCACCCATCACGAAGAAAATTTTCGCGTCCGTCAAATCATTTTTCAGGCGCGTTAAGGTTTCGATGGTAAAGGGACGCTCCGGCGCTTCGATTTCCATTTTGGAAATTTTGATTTGCGGCTCGTCGCTCGTGGTCAATGCCAGCATCGCAAAACGATGAAAAGCGGACGTCGGCTTTTTATCTTTTTTATGCGGCGCGTGAAAAGCGGGAATGAAAACGAATTCGTCCAGCTCGAAAATTTCCGAAAGCTTTCGCCCAATCGTCAGATGCCCGTCGTGAACCGGGTCGAAGCTTCCGCCGTAAAATGCAATTCGTTTCATTTTTCTACCGGATTTCGGAAAAATTCCTCTTCGTTTTCATTCCACTCGAAAAATTCCTTTTCGTTTTTATCCCACTCAGAGTATTTTATATAAGAGCCGCCAAGCGAGGACAGAACCAGACCAATCAAAATTTTGGAAGATAACCTATCTGATGCGTGCAGATAATTCGGCGCGTCGTTAAAGAAAAACTCAAAACTATAATCACTCAGAACGGATAAAAATGTTCCTGCCAGTCCATAAAGAAGAAAACCACTTAAGATAAAGCGAAATTGCCCTTTTCGGCGTATCTTCCGCCACTTGTCTTTTTGTTCGGTATTCATTTTTTCTCCTTTTGCTCGGCATTCATTTCTCCAGAAGCCGACGAAAATGATCGCACACTTCCAGCGAAATTTCGTCCGCGCAATCCGGGTCTTGAACAAAAAACCGGTAATCGCCGAATTGATTATTCACGGAAAAATGATGCCCGCGATATTCAAAATCGAGCCACATTTCGACCACGCCGTCCGTGATAAATTCCGTAATCTCCGCGTCTTCCAATTTTTCGACGTGATCGGCAAATTCGTCAAAAAAGACGACTTCCGGCAAATCGGCAAAATGCCTTGAGCCGTCCTTCATTCTGAGATCGAAAAATTTAGACGACATCAGTTTCCGCAATCTCGATTTCCATCTGCTGCTGTTTCATTTCATCGAGCCTTTTTGCTACAACACTGATAAGTTCTTTCGTTCCCTGATTCGTCACCGATGAAATTTCCAGAAACTGCTTTTCATCCGCCCGCGCTCTTTCGCGCAGATTTTCCAATTTTTCCGGCTCGTCGAGCGCGTCTATTTTCGTGGCAACGACAATCTGCGGTCTTTCCGCCAAATCCTGATTGTAATTCGCCAGCTCGCGATTGATGATTTCGTAATCCTCGACCGGATTTCTGCCCGAAATGGAAGAAACATCGACCAGATGCAAAATCAATTTCGTGCGCTCGACGTGGCGCAAAAATCGGTCGCCCAAGCCTGCGCCTTCCGAAGCGCCTTCAATCAGACCGGGAATATCGGCAACGATAAAAGTTTTGTAATCGCCCAAATCGACGACGCCGAGATTCGGTTCGAGCGTCGTGAAAGGATAATCGGCGATTTTCGGCTTGGCGGCGGAAATCACCGAAATCAAAGTCGATTTTCCGGCGTTCGGAAAACCGACCAATCCGACATCGGCAATCAATTTCAATTCGAGCTGTAATTCCTTTTCCTCGCCGGGTCGCCCCGTATAATGAAACTTCGGCGCGCGGCGCGTGGGCGTGGCAAAATGCGCGTTTCCCCAACCGCCTTTGCCGCCTTTCGCCGCCAGGAAACGCTGTCCGGCTTCGGTAAAATCGAAAATCAGGTCGTTGGTTTCCGTATTGAAAACCTGCGTGCCGACCGGAACTTTGACCGTTACGTCTTCGCCGTCCTTGCCGTGGCGGTTCGAGCCTTCGCCGTGGCGCCCGCGCTCGGCTTTGTGTTCGGGATTGTAGCGCAGGTGCAGAAGCGTGTTTAAGCCTTCGTCCGCTTCGAGCCAGACGCTGCCGCCACGTCCTCCGTCGCCGCCGGAAGGTCCGCCGCGCGGCACGAACTTTTCGCGCCGCATAGCCGTCACACCGTTTCCGCCGTCGCCGGCTTTGATTTTAATTTTCGCGCGGTCAATAAACATAAGTAACTTTAGATTTTAGATTTACGATCGGCGATTGGCAAACGAGGCGTAGAGAATGCAAAGGGCAAGATGAAATTGTCTTTTTCATTTTGCCCTTTGCGTTGCTTCTGTGTGTGTCCGCCGCGCTGATTTACGTTACAACTTTTCCTTAGGCAAAAAAATGCAAAAATGCAAAAACGAAAGCGCTGCCTTAATTTCTTAAGACAGCGCTTTCTTGTCCTTAAAGAATACCGGAGTATTCGGATAAGGTTGGCGATTGTCACATGTACACGCGGCAATCGCCGATTTTGTATTCCGAAGAGCCTCGCGGCGAGCGCATCTCCGGTCAGCACACGAAATGTTTGCACATCCCGCTCGCGCCCTTAGAGCGCCGTGCCGTTAGGTTTTTGTTGTGGTGGCTTTTCCTCCACCGCCGGTTACGTCCCCGGCAACGAGGCTCACTTGCGCTTTCACGCGTGAGCGGCATTGCTCCCTTTCGGCTGTACCTTTCCAAAAGGTGTTGCCCGTTTTTATCCGAACAACTCGAAAAGTCTCGCGACCTTTCTTATGCAAGCCTTTCGGCTTCGATTCAGGGCGTAAATAGCAGCTGATTTCCGTCTTTCGCTGCTCTCAGACACTGCGTCGCCGCCTTTGTCCGCCTCTCCCTGTACCGGTCAAACGCCCGTAAGCAATTTTGACTTGTGAAAGAGATTCTACACCAGGTTTTTTTCTTGTCAAGAAGAAAATACTTTAAGTTTTATCGTTATTTTGCGGGTCGATTACGATTGAGCTGTGGGAAATTCCGGTGCCAGCCTGTGGAAAAAAATGTGGAAAACTTCGCAAGCCGTTTCAGTTTAAAATTTAAAAATCCGGACAATTTTACAGAAATCCAATATCGCCTGTGGAAAATTCCGGAATCCCAGGCGGAAAAAAATTTTCAAAGCAAAAAAAAAACGATTGCGACAACTGATTTTGATAATTTTCTCGTCAAAAATACGTTTAAAATTAAAATCTTCGCCGAAATTTTCCAAAAACGGGCGAGAAAATTTTGAAAAACTGACGCAAAAAGATGTCGATATTGTTGCCAATACCGACATCTTTTGAGAAAAACTAAAGCCGAAAACAATCTGAAACTCGAAAGCCTAGGCGGCTTGCGGTTCGGCTTCCGTCGCCGTCGCGGCAGCGGCTTCGGCGTAAACGCTGATGAATTTGCCTTTTTGACCTTTGTTTTCAAAGGTGACGATGCCGTCAATCAAAGCAAAAAGCGTGTCGTCTTTTCCGCGTCCGACATTATTGCCCGGTTTCCATTTGGTTCCGCGCTGGCGAGCCAGAATATTTCCGCCGCGCACCTTTTCACCGCCGAATTTTTTGAGTCCGAGACGCTGTGCGGCTGAATCGCGCCCGTTTCTCGATGAACCTACACCTTTTTTATGTGCCATAATCTTTAATTTTCGATTTTAGATTGCCGATTTGCAATTTCGTGAAGAAATTTAAATTAATAAATCGATTCCCAAAAATCGCAAATTGCAAACGTAAATCGCAAATCCTCCTAAATCGTGTCAATCTTGATTTCCGTGTAACCTTGCCGGTGACCTTGTTTGCGTTTGTATTGTTTACGGCGTTTCTTTTTGAAAACAATAACTTTATCGGCTTTGCCGTGCGATACGATGGTTGCTTTGAGCGTCGCGCCTTCGGTCGAAGTATTGCCGTCTTTGCTGACCAGAAGCGTTTCGATATCCACGCTTTCGCCTTCGCCGCCCTGAATCGAAGGCACGCGCAGGGTTTGCCCGGCTTCGACCGGATATTGTTTTCCGCCTGTTTTGATGATTGCGTAACTCATTGTGATTTATCTCCCTCGCATAAGACAAGACTTTGCTTGTCAGTCGAAAAGAACAAATTATACGAAATCAAACCGCCAAAGGTCAAATCGAGCGGGAAGCGCCCGCCGGAAAAAGCGAAGAAAAATGAAGCCGAAACCGCGAAATCCGTTTTTCCGTTTAAGCGCACAAAAACGGCGAGACTATCAAAACTGATAGTCAGCCTCTAAAAATACTATCAATTTTGATAGTATTTTTAATTTCGGGAAATCTTCAATTTGTCTATAAACATAATTATTCCAACATTTGGCAAAATACTTCAAAGGCTCTCGTTTGTGGCACCAAATTTGGATATAGAAAACTCGTTGTCGGTTAACACGGATGATTCTTCGCTGCCTCCTGGCAATTTTGCTGACCAGAATCATCCGTGTTTTTAACTTCAAAGAATTTATCGGCGAGTTATAAAGTCCGCGCGGTCAGACAGGGAAATTGAAAGACCGACCGGCGCGCTGTCTTCGCAATCGAAAGGCACGACAGCAAAAAATAAATGGCGGTCGCCGTCCGGCGAATCGTCATTTTGATAAAAAAGACTTTTGATAATTCAGCTAAATATTCGGTGGATTCGCCGGATACCTTGTCGCTAACGATGAACAACCGGGCATATAATACTCACCTACGTCGGTTATGCCCGCCACCTCAACGTTAGCGACAACTATTTTTTAATCCCTTTATTTTTTCGGTTTCAGCTTTCTATCTTTCGATAATCACCCTGAAAATAAACGAGCGGTTTGCCGTCATTAACGGTCGAGACGACGATTTCGCCGATGTAAATCGTGTGGTCGCCGTTGTCGTGCGCGTTGACCAGACGGCATTCCAGATTAACCAGAACATCTTCCAGAACGGGCAGATGATCTATGCCGGCGCGATATTTCACGCCGTCGAACTTGTCGGGCAGCTGCGAGGCGAAACGGTCGGAAAGATGCTGCTGGTCTTCGCGCAGAATATTGACGACAAACGCCCGGCTTTGTTCAAAAGCGTAATGACTTCCGGCTTCCTTATCGATGCAGACCAGAATCAGCGGCGGATCGAGCGAGACCGAGCAGAAGGCGCTGACCGTAATTCCGTGCAGGCGATTTTCATTGTCTCTGGTGGTGACGACCGTGACGCCGCTCGCAAAGCGCGAGAGCGCGGCGCGAAATTCGTCTTTTGAAATTTTCAGACGGCTTTCCATTAAAATATTTTTACCACAGGCGCGCCAAAGATGCAGAAACCGGAAAATGAATTTTCAAATTTTGCGCTTTTCCGCTCCGGCAGGCTATTCTTTTTCTGTCGATGATGGAACTAAAAGATTTTTTTGAAGCGAGCCGCAGCGCGGTTGACCGCGCGCTCGACCGAATTATTCCAAATTCCGAAACCGAGCCGAAAAGATTGCACGCGGCGATTCGCTGGAGCGTTTTCGCGGGCGGCAAGCGTTTTCGTCCCGCGCTGGTTTTCGCCGCCGGAGAAACTTTCGGCGCGGGCGGCGATAAGCTTTTAAAAACCGCGGCGGCGATTGAAATGATTCACGCTTATTCGCTGATTCACGACGATTTGCCCGCGATGGACGACGACCGATTGCGGCGCGGGCGCGAAACCTGTCACGTCAAATTCGACGAAGCGACGGCGATTCTGGCGGGCGACCGCTTGCAGGCGACGGCTTTTCAGGCGATTGTCGGAGACTCCGGTTTACCGCCGGAAATTCGCCTGCGGCTGATCGGCGAACTGGCGGATTCAGCCGTGAAAATGGTTAACGGACAGCATCTCGACCTCGAAGCCGAAGGAAAAACAATTTCGATTAAAGAACTCGAAGCGATTCATCAAAACAAAACCGGCGCGATGATTTGCAGCGCGGCGCGCGCCGGCGCGATTATCGCCGGCGCCGGCGAAAAAGAACTCGAAGCCATTTCCGTCTACGCTTCCTTGCTCGGTCTGCTATTTCAAATTACGGACGATTTGCTGGACGTGACGCAGACGACCGAAATTCTGGGAAAAACGGCGGGCAAAGACGTTTCGGCGGAGAAAGCCACGTATCCGGCATTTTACGGGATCGAAGAAACGCGGACGCTCGCCGCCGAAGTTCACGGCGAAGCGGTCGCCGCATTAAATCGAATTGATAGAAATACGGATTTGCTGAAAGATTTGGTCGGTTATATTCTGCGCCGCAAGAAATGAAACCGCCGATAGACGCCGACAAACGCCCGTAAGCAGGTTTTGCTTATCAATCGGCGTTCATTGCGGCGTTCGTCTGAAGTTAATTTTTGTTATAATTTACGGCGAATGCGGAAAATGCCCGCGATTCTTTCTTTTTCCTTCCTCGTAGTCGAATGAGCGATTCTGTCTTCAATCCGAAAAATCTCTGGAAACCGTTTTTGGCGGCGGCGACGCTGGCGTTTCTTTACGCGAGCGTTCTGGCGAAGCTCGGCAGAGATTGGTGGACAGACGAAAATTATTCGCACGGACTTCTCGTGCCGTTTGTTATCGGCTTTATCGTCTGGCTGGAATTTGACGAGCTGAAAAAAGTTTCCCGAAAGCCCTCTTTAATCTTCGGCGGCGCGTTGATTTTGTCGGCGCTTTTGATGCTTTTGGCGGGAACGCTCGGCGCGGAGCTTTTTATGCAGCGCGTCTCGCTGGTCGTGATGCTCGGCGGGGCGGTCGTCTATTTCTTCGGCGCAAAGGTTTTAAGGCTTCTGCTGGCGCCGTTTGTGCTGCTGCTGCTGGCGATTCCGATTCCGCAGATTATCTTTAACAAAATCGCGTTTCCCTTGCAGATCTGGGCTTCGCAGATGGCAATCTGGGGCATCCGGATTTTCGAGGTTCCGTCCGTCAGAAAAGGAAACGTCATCGAGCTTTTGCCGCAGGGCGCGACGCAGGTCGTTTCGCTGGAAGTCGTCGAAGCGTGCAGCGGCATCCGCAGTTTGATGACTTTGATGACGCTGGCGCTCGTTCTGGCGTATTTTACGCGGGCGAAAAAGCCGTCTGCCGAAAACGGCTGGCTCGATTGCCTGAAAGATTTCGATTTTTGGCGCACCGTTATTTTAATGTTTTCGGCGATTCCGATTGCGATTTTGACCAACGCGGCGCGCGTCACGGCAACCGGAGTTTTGACTTTTTATTACGGGAAACAGGCGGCGGAAGGCTTTACGCACGACATTTCCGGCTGGCTCGTTTATCTGGTCGCGCTCGGTTTACTGATTCTGGTGAATTTCGTCTTGAAAAAATTTCACCGGCGCGCAGACGCCGCGCAGCCGCCGCGCGGACACGCGGAAAGAGAAATTCCCGGAGACAACCAAACTGTCGGCGCGCCGGCGCGCCAGCGCGTCAGCGCGTCGCTTCTAATTGCCGTTCTGCTGGTCGGCGGTCTTTGCATCAATTGGCTTGAGCGGCGCGGCGAAGTCGCCGTCGAGCGAAAAAATTTAAGCGAAATCCCGTCGGTGCTCGGCGAATGGCGGCAGAAGGGCAACGATATTCGTTTCAGCGAGCAGACCGAGAGCGTTCTGCGGACGAGCGATTACGTGATGCGCGATTATTATCTCGCCGACGGCGCGCACGCGAATCTTTACGTCGGTTATTACGCTTCGCAGCGCTCGGGCGCGACTTATCACTCGCCGCAAAACTGCCTGCCCGGCGCGGGCTGGGAAATGAAAAATCCCGAGCTGGTCGAAATCAAAACGCCGCGCGGAAAAACTTTTACGGCAAACCGTTACATTATCCAAAACGGCGATTACGCCGAAGTGCTGATTTACTGGTATGAAGGTCGCGGGCGCGCCGTCGCCAGCGAGTATAAGGATAAAATCTACACGGTTTTCGACAGCGTCGCGCGGCGCCGCTCGGACGGCGCGATGATTCGCGTGATGACGCCGTCCGCGACCGGCACGGGCGACGCGGAATCCGTCCGGAAAGCCGTCGATTTATCCGCGCAGATCGCCGACCGGCTTGCCGAATTTGTTCCCGAATAAAGAAGGAAAAGCGATAAGCGAGCGGCGATGAAAAATAAAAAGATTCTTTCTGATCGCCGCTCGCTTATCGCTTTTCACTTTTGCCTCGATTTTTTCTTTTCGCAAATGCAAAAAAGTGTTTGCTTCCTGTCGAAGTTAGAGTATAATCGGCTATCGCTTTTAACCAAATCGAAAATTAATTCCTGGTAAACAGGTTTTTTCTGAAACTTTGCATTGATTAGGAATTTTCTCTCAATGCCGACGCTGGTCGGTAATCATTGAGACTGTTGGAGAAAACGGTCTGCTGTATTGAAAAACTGAAATAAATTCCAGGTTGAAAAAAATGGTCGTTTTCGTGCCCCGAAGCGTCCGCTAAAATTCGCTGAAAGGTTTTTGCAGTCATTGCCCCGATTGCAAAAACCGAAATTTCAGCCGCGTTCAACCGACGGAAAATTGTCTTTAAAAAAAATGCGTTTTAGAGAGTGCCAATTTACTAGAATCAATCTGCTTGCCGTTTTGCTGCTCGGTCTGAGCCTTCTTTTTGCATCCGCCTGCTCGAGCGAAGCCACCAAACAAAAACATCTGACGCGCGGCGAGGAATTTTTGCAGAAACGCAAATTCCGCCAAGCCGTGATGGAATTTCGCGCCGCCGCCGACATCGATAAAAATTCGGCTGAGGCGCATTACGGTTTGGCGCGCGCGCACGAAAATCTCGGCGAAGTTTACGAAGCGATCAAGGAATTGCAGGAAGTCGCGCAGCTGGCGCCCGCCAACACGGACGCCAAAGCCCGGCTCGGCAATTATTTTCTGCTGATTGCGCCGCCGCAAACCGACGAAGCGCAAAAAATGATTGACGAGATTTTCGCCGTCAATCCGAATTTTGTCGAAGGTTACATTCTGAAAGCCAGCCTGCTCTCGGCGCAAAACAAATCGGAAGCGCAGATTCTCGAAGTGTTGAACCGCGCCGTCGAAATCGAGCCGAGCCGCGTCGAAACCTACATCAGCCTCGCGCGCTTTTTTATGAAGCAGGAGAAAGCGCCGGAAGCCGAACAGACGATTCAGAAAGCGATTGCGGTCAACGAAAAATCGCCGGTCGGCTATATCGAATACGGTCGTTTTTACGATTTTACGAATCGCCCGGCGGAAGCCGAAGCG
>DASVRL010000105.1:0-1757 GCA_036388635.1 Pyrinomonadaceae bacterium | reverse complement strand
GCCGGCTGACAAAACCGAGTCGATCATACCGCCCGTGTTCAGCTGAGCCAGCGTGCCGTAGTCGCCCTGTCCGAGCGTGGTCTGATAAGTCGCTTGAGCACCGCTCAGTGTGCGCAGGCTGGA
The DNA here is from genome assembly GCA_036388635.1 of Pyrinomonadaceae bacterium. Classification (GTDB taxonomy): domain Bacteria; phylum Acidobacteriota; class Blastocatellia; order Pyrinomonadales; family Pyrinomonadaceae; genus JALZHR01. Next base: position 1,634 of record DASVRL010000105.1, on the reverse strand, counting down.
AACAGCCGAAGCTTCGTTAGCGGCACGACGCGAAGCCAGCAGATTGGGGATAGCGATGGCGGCGATAATGCCGATGATCACGACGACGATTAAAAGTTCGATAAGCGAGAAACCTTTTTGATTGGTTTTCATTTTATTTCACATTCTCCTTGGAAATTCTTTTGGTCTTAATTTTTTTCTACCTTGTCTCAGGCACTGCTCTATAAATCAATCTCTGTGCCAAAAGGAAATATGTCTGAAAAATGCGAAAAACCTTTGTATTCTCAGCACTTACGCGAGTCTGTCAAATTGACCGAAGGGCAAAATGCGGCTTCCACGAAGTGTTAAATAACAGTATTTGGCATTCAGCGGGTGACGAAAAATGTCAGAAATTCAGGCGAGAACTGCAAACTGATAATTGCGAACTGTAGAACTGATAATTGCGAGCTGTAGAACTGATAATTCAGAACCGGGAACTTAAACAAACCGAGAGCGGAGAACTCAAAGCCGGAATTATTTTCCCTTAAGTTCTCCGCTCTCAATTTTCAGCTTCCAGTTGATTTTAATCGCCCGAGCCGCGCATTTGCGCCGAAAGCGTGCGGATGCTGTGTTTATCAAGCAGATGCCGCAATGAGCGCACTTGCATTTGCAGAAGCTCGGCGGCGCGCGTTTGATTTCCGCCGGTTCTTTTCAGCGCTTCCAGCACATAGGTTTTTTCCAGATTATCCAGATGCGTGACGAGATTGATGCCGTCGTCCGGCAAATCGAACTCGGCTTTGATGCGTTCCGGATTGTAGTTGGTGATGTGTTCGGGCAGGCGTTCGGGCTGAATCATGTCGGTTCTTTCCAGCGCGACGGCGCGCTCAATCGTGTGTTCCAGCTCGCGGACGTTGCCGTGCCACGTGTAATTTTCCAGAATCTGCTCGGCGCGTTCGCTGATAGTAAGACTTCTGCCCGTCTGGTCGCAGTATTTTTTTATAAAATGACTGACTAAAGAAGAAATGTCCTCGCGGCGCTCGCGCAGCGACGGCAGGGAAATCGGGATGACCGAGATGCGATAAAAAAGGTCTTCGCGAAAAGTGCCGTCCGAAACCATCTGTTTTAAATCGCGGTTCGTGGCGGCGATAACGCGCGTGTCAATCGCCAGTTCGTCGTGGGCGCCTACGGGGCGCACGCGGCGTTCCTGCAAAACGCGCAGCAGTTTGACCTGCATCGCCGGCGACATCTCGCCGATTTCGTCCAGAAAAATCGTTCCTTTGTGAGCGGCTTCAAAAAGTCCTTTGCGATTGGCGTTCGCACCCGTGAAAGAGCCTTTCATATAACCGAAAAGCTCCGATTCGAGCAAAGTTTCGGTAAATGCGCCGCAGTTTATCGAGATAAAAGGCTTTTCCGCGCGCGGCGACATATCGTGAATCGCGCGCGCGACCAATTCTTTTCCCGTGCCGCTTTCGCCCGTAATTAAAATGGTCGATTGCACTTCGGCGACCGTTTCAATCATTTGATAAACCGCCTGCATTTTATCCGAATGACCGATGATGTTTTTGATGCTGCCGCGCTCGCGCTGCGCGCGTTTAAAAGCGCGGTTTTCGACGATAAGCGCCTGTTTGTCGAGCGTCTTTTTGACGATTAATTTCAGTTCTTCGACATCGAACGGC
>DASVRL010000104.1:0-5233 GCA_036388635.1 Pyrinomonadaceae bacterium | reverse complement strand
GCCGGCTGACAAAACCGAGTCGATCATACCGCCCGTGTTCAGCTGAGCCAGCGTGCCGTAGTCGCCCTGTCCGAGCGTGGTCTGATAAGTCGCTTGAGCACCGCTCAGTGTGCGCAGGCTGGAAACAGCCGAAGCTTCGTTCGCCGCGCGACGCGAGGCTAAAAGGTTCGGGATAGCGATGGCGGCGATAATGCCGATGATCACGACGACGATTAAAAGTTCGATAAGCGAGAAACCTTTTTGATTGGTTTTCATTTTATTTCACATTCTCCTTGGAAATTCTTTTGGTCTTAATTTTTTTCCACCTTGTCTCGTAACATTCACATACCCAGAACAATCTCTGTGCCAAAAGAAGGGATGCCTGGGAAAGGCGAAAAGGCGTTTATTGTCAGTAATTACACGGCTCGGTCAAATTGACGGAATGAAAAAATGTCTTTCCGGAAGTGTTAAATAACAGTATTTGGCACTTGGCGGGTGACGGTTTCTGTTATTCAAAAATCGAATGATTTCCGGTATTCTTCATTATTGAGCTATCAAATAAATAAATGCGACACTCCGAAAAAATTTCCGCCCTGCTTTTTCTGATAATTTTGCTGTGCAATTTCGCGTGTGCCGAAAGCGACGGCGATTTTCCGAAAATTCCCGCCTCGAAAGACATTCCGAAATTTCGCGTCGAAACTGTCGCCACCAATCTGGAGGTCGTCTGGTCAATCGTTTTCGCGCCCGACGGCAGAATATTTTTGACCGAAAGACCAGGCAGAGTGCGCGTTATCGACAAAAACGGTTTAATACTCCAGCCGTTTTTTACCGTCCCGGAAGTCGAGCCTTCGGGCGAGAGCGGTTTGATGGGAATGACGCTGCATCCCGATTTCACGCAAAATCGTTTTGTTTATCTCGCCTACGCTTATCGCGACGCTAAAGGCGAGCAGCGCGTGCGCGTCGCGCGTTACCGCGAAACGGGCGAAACTTTGACCGACGCCAAAACGATTATCGAAAACCTTCCCGCCGCGCGTTATCACGCCGGCACGCGGCTGCGTTTCGGACCCGCCGACGGCAAGCTTTATATCACGACGGGCGACGCGACCAACCAGAGCGAGGCGCAGAAACTTACGACAATCGCGGGAAAAACTCTGCGTCTGAACGACGACGGAAGCGTTCCCGCCGATAATCCTTTTGTTAATCAAACGGGCGCGCGACCGGAAATCTGGACTTACGGTCATCGCAACGCGCAAGGGCTGGATTTTCAGCCCGGCACGGACTTGATGTTTCAAACCGAGCACGGACCGAGCCTGATCGACGGCGTTTCGCTTTTTAAACGTTCGGGCGGCGACGAAGTCAACATCGTCGAAAAAGGCAAAAATTACGGCTGGGCGAAAATCAGCCACCAGATGCAGCGCGCCGGGATGGAGACGCCGCTCGTGGAATATTCTCCGGCGATTGCGCCGGCAAGCGGAACGTTTTATCGCGGCGATCTGTTTCCGGCATTCAAAGGCAATTTTTTTATCGGCGCTTTGAAAGGCGAAATGATTATCCGTCTGGTGCTGGACGGACGCCGCGTCATCAGTCAGGATAAATTACTGGAAAAACAATACGGGCGCATTCGCGACGTGGCGGCAGCGCCGGACGGCTCGATTTATTTTTCGACTTCGAACCGCGACGGGCGCGGCTCGGCGGCGAAAGAAGACGACCGCCTTCTGCGAATCGTGCCGCTCGAAGATGATAAAACGAAATCGGTGACCAGATAGATAGAGTTTACGAAAATATGAAAAAATCAATCATTTCGGTTCTTTTAATACTCGGCGTTTTCGCCGGCTTTGCCTTCAGCCAGACAAAAAAACGCACTGTCAGGCGCGGCGCGAAAACAACGGTTAAAAAGACGACGACCCCAAAAACAACTATGACTACTACTCCAAAATCGAGGGCGGTCACCACCGCCTCGGGATTAACCTATATCATTACGGAAAACGGGACGGGCGCGCAGTTAAAGGAGGGCGATAACGTAATCGTCCACTACACGGGACTGCTAACGGACGGGCAGAAATTCGACAGCTCGCTCGACCGCGGCGAGCCGCTTTCGTTTCCGCTCGGCGCCGGAAAAGTGATAAAAGGCTGGGACGAAGGTCTGCAAAAACTTCGCGTCGGCGACCGCGCGACGCTCATTATTCCGCCCGCCATCGGCTACGGCGCGCGCGGCGCAGGCGGCGTCATTCCGCCCGACGCGACGCTGATTTTTATCGTCCAAATCGTCGGCGTGCGTTAAGCTTCAAGAAATTTTCACCGCCGAGACGCCGGGATTTTCAACAGAATGAAACCGCAGATTTATACGGATTAACACAGATTATTAACAGAATAGATAGGATAAAAGTGACTCCAACGTTCTTAAGTTTTAAATTATCCTGTCTATGCCGTTTAAATTTCCGCTTTGTCTGTCGGCGTCTCTCTGCGGTGAATTCTTTCGCATTTAAATAAATGAACCAGTTAACAACTTCCGAACTGACGGCACTGGCGCGGCAGGCATTGATCAAAGAAGGTTTCAGACCGGATTTTCCGTCGCCGGTGACGGAAGCCGCGCAGTCGCTCGACGAGCGCCGGATAATTTCAAATGCCGCCGCTTCGGTTAAAGATTGGCGCGCTCTTCTCTGGTCTTCGATTGACAACGCCTCGTCGCGCGACCTCGACCAGGTGGAATACGCCGAAAAACTTCCGTCCGGCGACATTCGCCTGCTGGTCGGAATCGCCGATGTCGACGAATTTGTGCCGAAAGGTTCGCCGATTGACGCGTTCGCCGCCGAAAATACGGTTTCGATTTATACGGGCAGCCGCGTTTTTTCGATGCTGCCCGAACGGCTTTCGACCGATTTGACTTCCTTGCTCGACGGCTTCGAACGCCTCGCCGTCGTGACGGAAATAATTATCAGCCGGAACGGCGACGTCGAAACGGTCAATTTTTTTCGCGCTCTGGTGCGCAATTACGCGAAGCTTTCTTATGAAGAAATCGGCGCCTGGCTGGCGGGAAACGGCGAAATTCCCGAAGCGCTGGTCAAAATTCCGGCGCTGGAAGCGCAGATTCGCCTTCAGCAGGAAGCCGCCCTGCGGCTGCGCGAATTCAGAAAACAAAACGGCGCGCTCGAATTTGAAACCGTCGAAGCCGCGCCGGTCGTCGAAAACGATAAAATCACCGACCTGAAAATAGAGAAACGCAGCGCGGCGCGCGACATCATCGAAAGTTTTATGGTGACGGCGAATGTCGAAATGGCGGAATTTCTGGAAAAGCGCAATGCGGTTTCGCTGCGCCGCGTCGTCAGAATGCCGGAAAGATGGAATCGGATTGCGGAAATTGCCCGCTCTTTCAATGAAAATTTGCCTGAAAATCCGGATTCGCTCGCCCTCGCCGAATTTCTGGCGCGGCGCAGGGCGGCTGACCCGCTGCATTATCCGGACCTTTCATTGTCGATTATCAAGCTGCTCGGCGCGAGCGAATACGTCGTGCAGGAAGCGGGCGCGCCGACGGACGGTCATTTCGGTTTAGCCGTTTCCGATTACACGCATTCGACCGCGCCGAATCGCCGTTACGCCGATTTAATCGTTCAGCGATTGGTCAAAGCGACGCTGGCGGGCGAGCCTTCGCCGTATAATTTCGAAGAATTAAGCTCAATCGCCGCGCGCTGCAACGAACGCGAAAGCGCCGCGCGCAAAGTCGAACGGCAAATGCGCAAGACGATTGCCGCCAGCGTGATGGCGTCGCACATCGGCGAAACTTTTGAAGCCATCGTGACCGGCATCAACGCCGGAGGAACCTTTGCGAGAATCACGATTCCGCCCGTAGACGGGCGCATCGTCGCGGGCGAAACCGGCTTGCAGGTCGGCGAGAAAGTGCGCGTCCGTTTGATTAAAACCGAACCGGCGCGCGGCTTTATAGATTTTGCCTGCGAGCAGGGAGATAATCAAAAATAGTTTCCGAATCTAGGACAAAAGGCTTTCTCGCCGGTGAGCAAGGCTTGCGCGAATGAGATTAAGCCGCGCGCAGCGTCAAAATTCGCCCGGAAAGCGGCGAATCTTTTAAATTGAAGTTGATTTTAAGCTCGATGCCGAAATTTTCTTTGCGTCTTTGACGATAAAAAGTATTTTATTTTTCCGGCGAATGAATTAAATTAATAGAGTTGCAGCATTTCGCCGAACCGACCGGGTAAGCCAAGTATATTATTGTCTTAACTTGACTTACAAAGAAAATTAACGTAAAAATGGGCGGAATTAACCGGTAATTGAATCAGAACAATTTAAATTTATAAATTAAGTGCGGCGCGCCGGATAAACAGAAGCGCTTGAAAAAGCGAGCAGACGGCTGTCTTTATATCCAATCCTGTATTTCCCGAAAGTTTCATTGCCGCGCTTTGTAATTTGCGCTGGAGGTTTTAATAAATACTATGGCTTCCGCAAGTCTTCCGATAAGACGTTCGTTCGGGCAAACTATGCGTCAAGGCGCGTGGTGGGCGTATCCGATAGTGGTTTTTTTAGCGCTCTCGGCTTTTGTCGTTTATTCGACGTGGGCGGCGTTTCAGGGCGAGCATTATCGCTTCGGTCCGTATCTTTCGCCGTTTTATTCGCCCGAGCTGATCGGCTCTTCTCAGGCTCTTTTCGGCGCCAAGCCCGGCTGGATTCCCGATTGGCTGCCGTTTTCGCCCGCTTTGCTTATTTTGTGGGCGCCCGCCGGATTTCGTTTTACCTGTTATTACTATCGCGGCGCGTATTACAAGGCTTTCTGGGCTGACCCGCCGTCGTGCGCCGTCGGCGAACCGCGCGGACACGGTTATCGCGGCGAGCGCAAATTTCCGCTCGTGCTGCAAAACGTCCACCGATATTTTCTTTATCTGGCGCTGATTTTTATAGTTTTTCTCGCGCACGACGTCTGGGAAGCCTTGTGGTTTACCGACGCCGCGACGGGCAGAACTTCTTTCGGCATCGGAGTCGGGACGATCGTTCTGGCGCTGACGGTTTTCTTTCTCGCCGGTTACACGTTCAGCTGTCACAGCTTGCGCCATCTGGTCGGCGGCAAGTGCGACGAGCTTTCGAATAAACCGATTCGCTGCGCGGCTTACAATGCTTGCAGCGCGCTGAATCGAAAGCATATGGTGTGGGCGTGGCTGAGCCTGTTTTTCGTCGGATTTTCCGACATCTACGTGCGTCTCTGTTCTATGGGCATCTGGACGGATTGGAGAATTCTTTAACAAAAGCA
>DASVRL010000103.1:0-5980 GCA_036388635.1 Pyrinomonadaceae bacterium | reverse complement strand
CGTTTTCAGCGTCGCGCTAATCTGCCTCAGCTAACCGTCCTTGAAATTTAACCGGCGGCGCTTTTCGCTTTTGCCTGCGCTTTCGGTTTCGAAACTTTGCGCCGTTCGATTGATTCGGCTTCAAGCTCCATCGCGTCCCGCACCGCGTTGACTATTTCGGCGATGCGGCGGATTTTGTAAAGACTGTTTGCGCGGTCGGCTTTCGTCTCCATACTGAAATCAAAGGAAACGACCCGGTAGCAGTCGCCCAGGCTCAATTCAATCTTTCCCCATTTCCAGTCGCTTTCGTTTTCCATCGGAATCTCGCGCGTGTCCTGGACGATGCCGATGGCGAAAGCCCGCATATCGAGGTCACGGTTGAGAAAAATTCGTTTGCGCACGTGATATTTGGCGCGTTGTTTTTGGCTCATTATCTTTTCCCTGCTGCTGTCAGACTCGTCTGAAATAAATTGTTTATTTTATTGTGGAAAATTAATCGATTTCAGTTGAGCCTCAAGCAAAATTAAAAATTCATATCTTCATGGCTTTCGTCCTCCTGCGCGTTTAATTTCAAACATAATTTTTCCTCCGCATAAATTAAAAAGTTGGCGGGGTCGGACGGACTCGAACCGACATCGTCCTGGCTGACAACCAGGTGCATACACCTTTCTGCCACAACCCCGTTTTGATTTTCGATTTACGGATTTTCGATTGAAAGCGAAAATAAATTTAAAAATTCCTTATCCAATCGGCAATCGGCAATCGAAAATCGAAAATTCTTTTGGGTGGACTAACGAGAGTTGCACTCGCATCTTTCGCTTTCACAGAGCGACGCTTTGCTGGTTAAGCTATAGCCCACATAAAATTTTTGAACTGAAACGACAAGGATTGCCGGGATGCGATCTCCTCTCGTACTATGTAATCCCGGCGGCATTCGTTTCAAAATTGTTTGGGCGACAAAAGGGAAGCGACCGTTAAATTACTGAGCTATATTTGCAGCGGCAGCCGCAAATAGTTGGAATCGAACCAACGACCTTTGATTTTTCAATCAATGCTCTATCCGATGTAGTCGGCTTCGGCATTCGCCCGAAAGCCGGGATGATTCAGGCGACAAAATTTGAAATGACGGCGTTGTTTTTCAGACAATATGTAGTCATTTCGGCATTCGCCCGAAAATTTGGCGGAGAGAACAGGACTTGAACCTGCACGAGATATTTCCTCGACGGTTTAGCAAACCGTTACGGCTACCATTTCGCCATCTCTCCGAATTTAAAAAAAATGAAGCGGGCAATCGGATTCGAACCGATGAGAAAAGCTTTTGCAGAGCTTTGCCTTGAACCGCTTGGCTATACCCGCAAGCGAATCTGAAGTTTCAGATTGTTTTGGCGAGGACGACGGGATTCGAACCCGCAATCTCCAACTTGAAGGGCTGGCGGCTTAACCGATTTGCCTACGTCCTCGGAAATGCGCGCGGAAAGATTCGAACTTTCACTAAACGGTTCTTAAGACCGTCGCCTCTGCCGTTGGGCTACACGCGCCTGAAAGAAAATTTGATACTCGCGGTCGGATTCGAACCGGCATCCTTCGGTTTTTGAAACCGACGCCTCTTGCCAAATTGGGCTACGCGAGCCTAATGATTTGGGATTTCGGATTTGGGATTTCGGATTTGCCGTTAGCCAAAACTCACATCCGAAATCCGCATTCCCAAATCCCAAATCGTTCTGGTGGACTGAAAGGGATTCAAACCCTTACGAGAAGTTTGCAGGACTTCTATGCTCTCGGTTACATCATCAGCCCGAAAATAATTTTGGTGTCGAAGGCGGGATTTGCACCCGCACGAGTCTCGTTCTCACAAGGCTCTCTTGCCTTGCGCGTCTCCTCATTTCGCCACTCCGACGCTTTTAAAAATTAAATACCGACGGTGAGATTCGAACTCACATCACCTTGTTTCTAAGACAAGTGCCTCTGCCGTTGGGCTACGTCGGCGCAAAATATTTTGTATAATGTGGAAAATTTCTGAGAAAATAAAAGGGCGTAAAGAAAAATTATGAACCGGAAAATTTTGCCGATTTTGTTGACCGTCTTTTTGTTCGCCTTTTCGTCTTTCGCTCAAAACCCGACGGGAAATTTGCTGGAAAATACAAATTTACATTTTTTTCTCCTGGGCGACCCGGCTCCGCAAGACGTCGGTTTCGACAATCCGAAAAGCTCCTGGAAGGTAAAATATGAATTATATCTGACGGATTTTTCCGAAATGAAAAAACTCGGCTTGAGCCGGTCAGACAATAACCGCGAATTCCTTCTCCCGATAACTAGAAATAAAAGCTACAACCAGCGCATCAAGAAAAAATCGACGAAAATTTCGCAGGGAATTTTTACGAAAAAATTGCTTTCCAATGAATCGAACCGACAAGCTGTAATTCGGATAAATCTTCCGCCGGATGTGATCGAAATTTTTAATCAGGCGACGAAAATTCCCGAAAGAAATCCGACCTTTGTTTTATTCGTGACGGAAAAAGTATCCGTAAAAAATTCCGCCCAGGCGAAACTCAAAGAAAAATACTTGATAACGGGTTTTCGCCCGCTCAAGCACGCCGCGTCAAATCAGACGTTCGATTACTGGGACGTCAGAAATATTTCCTTTACGACCCGAATCGTCAAACAGGAAAACGGTCAACTCAAACTCTTCGGCGGTATGATTCATTAAAGGCGAAATTTGGTCTGGGCGGCAGGATTCGAACCTGCGAACACGTGTTTCCAAAACACGCCCGTATAGCCATCTGCGGAACGCCCAGAAAAATTGGCTTCGGGGAAAGGATTCGAACCTTTGTTTCCTGATTCAAAGTCAGGCGTCCTGCCGGTTGGACGACCCCGAAAGAAAACGATGAATGATGAACGCTTGAACGCCGAACAAAGAATTAATTCATCGTTCATCGCGTTTCTCGTTCATCGTTAAATTTGGCGGCTCCGGTGCGACTCGAACGCACAACCTCAGGTTTCGTAGACCTGCGCTCTGATTCCATTGAGCTACGAAGCCATTTTGATTTGGGATTGCGGATTTGGGAATGCGGATTGAAGGCAAAATCCCAAATCCCAAATCCGCAATCCCAAATCAAAATGGAAGACACAGGACTCGAACCCGTATGCGATTGCTCGCGGCAGTTTTCAAAACTGCTGCCACACCGATTTGGCTTGTCTTCCGCGAATTGGTGAGAAGGTGAGGCAAAGACTTCTGCTCTTTGCTCTTTGTCGGAAATTGGCAGGCACGCCCCGCTTCGAACGGAGAACTCCGGTTTTGGAGACCGGCGTTTTGCCGGTTAAACTACGCGCCTGTGAATTTTTGGAGTGAGCGACGGGAATCGAACCCGCAACATTCGGTTTGGAAGACCGACACTCAGCCGTTTGAGTTTCGCTCACGAAAATTGATGCATCGGGAAGGACTCGAACCTTCACAGCTCAAAATGAACCACAGTTTTACAGACTGCTTGCCGTTGCCAGTCGGCGTCCGATGCGTGAAATCTTTTCAAAAATCTGATATAAAAACAGGTGAAGGCAGACGGTTAGACACACGAAGGCGCAAAAATGCCCGAGTGCGGCAGCCAAGATTGGTTTCTTTCACGACACTCGCCAAAGTTACCGAAAGAATCAATCTTCCCAAACTGCCTTCACCTTTCAAAAAATTGCTTCAATTGTCAAAGAACCTCGAAAAACGAAAAAGGAGCGGCAACTTTTAAGTCTCCCAGAGAAACTTGCGTTACCGCTCCTAAAACAAAATCGAGTTTTTTTTAACTCTTAATTTTTTTCTGCTTTGGGAGCGGAAACGAAGCCGCTCCCGCTGTTTTAAATCTTCCTGCCGAGACGATCTAACTCGCCCGGTTTCGGTTGATAATTTGAATTTTCAAAACTGACACACAATCCGGCTCTCGACAGGCGCGCGCTAAACCGCATTTCACATGCGGCGGGCGAGCCAATCGTCGTCTGGTTTGTATGTATCCAATTCTGCGTCATCAAAATATCTCCAAAAAAATTCGTTCGCCTTTCAGCAAACAGTTGAAAGTTTTAGCACGACTAAAAATCGCTTGTCAAGAGTTTTTTGTAAAAATTTTTCGGAATTTGAAAATTTTCTCAAAAATGCCGGAAACCTTTCGGGTCTAAACCAACGCTCTCCGAGCCGGAAATAAGTTTAATCATTCCCGCATTTACGGTCGCTTTTCCGATGCGGCTGAATTTGAAATTTTTCAACGCTTTTTCCAACTGAAAATTTTTTTTAGGATTTACCGTAAAAAGCAGCTCAAAATCTTCGCCGCCGTTCAAAGCCAAATCCGATTTCGCCGAAATCCGTTTCTCTTCGCGCGGCGTCTTTGCCGATTTGCTTCCGCGCGCTGAAAACTTTCGCAAATTTTCGTCGAGCGGAATTTTCTCCGCAAAAATTTCCGCGCCGATTTTGCTTTCCCGGCACAAGTGAGCCAGGTCGGAAGAAAGCCCGTCGCTCAAATCAATCATCGCCGTCGCCAGGTTTTTCGCGCCTAAAATACGCCCGATTTCCGTCTGCGGCTGCGGCTGCAGCTGCCGAAGTAGAAGTTTTTGTAAAAAACTCTTTGAGCGTTTCTCGTATCTTTCGCCCGCTTCCAAAAGCTTCAAGCCAGCCGCCGCGCCGCCCAGATTTCCGGTCACAAAAATCAAATCGCCGCCTCTTGCGCCCGCCCGCAAAACGGCTTTTCCTTTTCCGGTTTCGCCCGCGACAATCGAATCAATCACGATTTTACCCGGCGTTCTGGAAACGTCGCCGCCGATAAGCGCGACCTCGAATTTTTTCGCCAGCTGAAACCATCCTTTGTAAAATTTTTCGACAAAATCCGTTTTCCAGATTTTTTCGGGAACGCCAATCGAAAGCATCGCCCAGACGGGTTTGGCGCCCATCGCCGCGACATCCGAAAGCGAAACCGCCAGCGCCTTGTGCCCGATAAATTCCGGCGTTGTCCATTCGAGCCGAAAATCGACGTCTTCAATCAGCAAATCCGCCGTAATCACCAAATCCGTTTTCGAGTCTTTCGAAATCACGGCGCAATCGTCGCCGATTCCGGTTTTTACCGAAAGCGGTCGCGCGCCCCGACGAATTTTTTCGATGAAATCAAACTCGCTTTTCATATCTCGCATCAATCTTAAAGCTAAACGCGAAATGCTCAAAGCTAAATAATTGTATTGACTAGCGTTTGCAATTCAGATTAGAATTGCAGCGACAGCATTTTCTATCTGCGAGGCACTTATGGGTTATCCAGCGACCGTCATACCGGAAAAAATTTTCTTTAAAATCGGCGAAGTCTGCGATTTAGTCGGCGTGCAGGCGCACGTCCTGCGCTATTGGGAAACGGAATTTCCGATGCTTTCTCCGCAAAAAAACCGTTCGGGACAAAGGACTTACCGTCGCCGCGACGTGGAAATCGCGCTGCGCATCAAAGAGCTTCTTTACGATGAGCTTTTTACGATTGCCGGCGCGAAAAAGAAGCTGCAAACCGAGCTGCGCGAAGCCAGCCGTTTGAAAATCGTCCATCCGAACGAGCCGCGCGAAGTTTATATTCAACCCGTCCAGCCCCAGCCGCCGTCGCCAGCCGAAGAAGATTTTGAAGACGAATCGTTTGAAGAAGAATTTGAGGAAGAAGCCGCCGCGACGAATTTTTCACCGGTTGAAGAGCCTCTGGAATTAAATTCCGAGCGCCGCGAAGCCCTGAAATCGCTCGCCTCGCAGTTGCTTGAACTGCGCGAGATGCTCAAAGTCAGCCAGACGGCGGACGAAAATTTCCATCTGAGAAAATACTGAGTTTGACAAATCGCGGTTTGATTTCTACTCTAATAATTCACTTGTCGGGATGTAGCGCAGCCTGGTAGCGCGTTCGCTTGGGGTGCGAAAGGTCGTGAGTTCGAATCTCGCCATCCCGATTACCAAAATAAAAAAGGCTTTCAAATCGAAAGCCTTTTTTATTTTCTACATATTTTCTTCGCG
>DASVRL010000102.1:0-32484 GCA_036388635.1 Pyrinomonadaceae bacterium | reverse complement strand
AGCGAAAGCTCGAAACAGCCGCCGAAATTTTCGCGCCCGACTGCGTAACGCACCAGCTTCAATCCGGCGCGGAAACCATCGCCGTGCCGCGCAGCGCCGAAGCGGTAAAGGAACACGTCGGCGAATGGCTCGGCGCGTTTCCCGATTTGCATTTCACCGTCGAGCGGATGGTGGCGGAAAATGACCTTGTTATAACTTACGCGACAATGCACGGCACGCATACCGGAAATTGGCGCGGCGTTCGCGCAACCGGAAAACGGGTCGGCATCAGAATGACGGTGGCTCACCGGATTGCAGATGAAAAAATCGCGGCGGATTGGGTTTTAGTCGAAGGGCTCGGATTTTTTCAGCAGCTCGGACTACTGGCGCCGACAGAGGAAATTATGTCGAACTCTCGCGAATAAATTTTCGCCGCTTTACACCAAAGATATGAAAATCAGCACAAAATTTCGTCTAAATACAAACCTGAAAAACCCTTTGATTTTATTCCCGTTACTGGCGCTTATGTTTTATTCGACCGCCGCCGCGCAATGGCAAAAGCAATCGGTGAACACAAAAGCCGGTTTGCGCGGGCTGGCGGTCGTCAACGAAAAAATAATCTGGGCGAGCGGCACGGGCGGCAGCTTTCTGAAAACGACGGACGGCGGAAAAACGTGGACGGTCGGCAAGGTTCCCGGCGCGGAAAAACTCGATTTTCGCGACGTCGAAGCCTTCGATGCCGACACGGCTTATCTTTTGAGCATCGGCGATGGCGAAAATTCGCGCATTTACAAAACGACCGACGGCGGCGCGACCTGGAAAATGCAGTTCCAAAACACGAACCCGAAAGCTTTTTTCGACGCGCTGGCTTTCTGGGACAAAAACAACGGCATCGCGATGAGTGACCCGGTCGACGGTAAATATTTATTGATGACGACGACCGACGGCGAAACTTGGAAGCCGCTCGGAACCGACAAGATGGCGCCCGCCAAAGAAGGCGAAGCCGCTTTTGCCGCGAGCGGAACCTGTTTGATAACCAGCGGAAAATCCGGTGTTTTTCTCGTTTCGGGCGGAAACGACGCCAGAGTTTTTCGCTCGAATAATCGCGGATTGAGCTGGTTTGTTTCCGATACGCCGATAGTCAGAGGAACGGCGGGCAGCGGAATTTTTTCGATTGCGATGTTTGACGGCAGAAACGGCGTCATCGTCGGCGGAAACTACGAAAAGCCCAACGAAATGACCGGTAATTTAGCTTTTACAAACGACGGCGGAAAAACGTGGGCGCCGGGAAAAGGCTTGAGCGGCTATCGCTCGGGCGCGGCTTATATTAATAAAAAAACGATTGTCGCGGTCGGCGCGTCAGGCTCGGATTTATCGACCGACGGCGGAAAAACGTGGAAAAATCTCGACAAGGAAAATTACAACTCCGTGCAGACGAAAGGCAAACGGGCGGTCTGGGCGGTCGGCGCAAACGGGCTGGTCGCCAAGCTTATCGGTGACGGAACGGCGAAGTAACTCTAGTTTCAAATTGAAGTATGTGGGAAAATTGTCCGGAAAATCTCATACAGCGCCTGGCAATTGCTTTTTTTCTTTTTCGGAAAAGCCCGGTTTTTGATAAATACGCGGAAACGGCGAAGCGCAAAGACCGGACGACGGATTTCCGCCGGATTCGCTGTCCTTTATGTCGCTGGCAGCCGCAGGCGTCGAGCCGCTGGTGTTGCAGCGACGCCGCCGGTTATCCGCATTTTTTTTATAACGGCTGCGGTACGGTCTGGAACACTTTCGAGACGCGCGGGCGCTGTCCGGGCTGCGGTCATCAATGGAGCTGGACCGATTGCCTGCGCTGCTGGGGATGCTCGCCGCACGAAGACTGGTATGCGGGCGAAACCGATTGACGACAATAATTTAATTGACCGATTCGGAAAAAATTATGGGAAAAACTACTGACGAAAGAATCGACGCCTATATCGACCAATCAGCCGATTTTGCCCGACCGATTTTGAAGCATTTGCGCGAGCTTGTCCGGCGCGCCTGCCCGCCGGTCGAAGAAACGATGAAATGGAGCTTTCCGCACTTTGATTACAAAGGAATGATGTGCAGTATGGCGTCTTTCAAACAGCACTGCGCGTTCGGTTTCTGGAAAGCTTCTTTGATGAAAGACCCGCAGAAACTTTTGACGCGCAGCGACGAGGCGATGGGACAACTCGGGCAAATAAAAAGTTTGGAGGATTTGCCGGCAGACGACGTTTTGCTGGCTTATATCGAAGAAGCGGCGCGCCTGAACGAAGAAAACGTAAAGCTTCCTGCAAAAACGCAAACGGCTGAGAAACAAGCATTAAGCGTGCCGGATTACGTTTCCGACGCTTTGAAACAAAATCAAAAAGCTTCCGCGACGTTTGAAAATTTCAGCTACTCGAACAAAAAAGAATATATCCACTGGATAACAGAAGCGAAAACGGACGAAACCAGAGACAAGCGGCTGGCGACGGCGATTGAATGGATGAGCGAAGGCAAATCGAAAAACTGGAAATACGAAAAAAAGTAAGCTTTCCGGGTCTGTCTCCGAAAAAATAGTTTAAAAGATTTGACCGACAGTGCACCTTTTGCCCAGCGCGAAAACCTGCCTCCGGCAAGCGAAATAATTTTATATTTATGCAATACGCCTGGTATGATTTGCTCGGCTCAATCGGCGTCGGGCTGATAATTCTCACTTACGTCGCGCTCCAACTCGAAAAAATCCGCAGCGAACAATTGCTTTATTCCGTGCTGAACGCGGTCGGCGCCGGGCTGATTGTGTTTTCCTTGTGTTTTAGTTTTAATTTTTCCGCTTTCGTAGTTGAATTTTTCTGGGTTTTGATTAGCCTATATGGAATAGGTAAATATTTTATGAAAGGCAAAAAAGTGAAAAAGTGAAAAAATCGAAAAACCATTTAAGCAAATCTTAACCCGATTTTTCACCTTTTTATCTTTTCGCTTTTTCACTTTAACAAATGACTGTCAAAACGAGTCTGAAAAAATCAAATAACGAGCCGCTTTCCTGCACGCGGGAAACTTCGCTCAAGAAAGAACAGCTTTTGGAGCTTTATCGCTTTGTGAAAATGACGCGAATGTTTGACGAAATCACCGTCAGGCTCAAGCGCCAGGCGAAATTGACGGGCGGCGTTTTCACGTCTTTAGGGCAGGAAGCGACCGCCGTCGGGACGGCTTACGCCCTTGAAGGGCAGGATTTTATCGCGCCTTTAATCCGCGACATCGGCGCGTGTTTCGTCAAAGGAATAAGCCCGCGCACGATTTTCGCGCAGTATCTCGGCAAGGCGAATGCGCCTTCGCGCGCCGCCGACGTGCAGTTTCATTTCGCGGATTTGGAAAAAGGCTTTGTCGGTCCGATTTCTCACCTGGGCGATATGATTCCGGTGATGGCTGGAATTCTGCTGGCGGCGCGTATGAAAAAAGAAACCAGAGTGGCGGTCGCGTATCTCGGCGAAGGCGCCAGCTCGACCGGAACGTTTCACGAAGGCGTGAATTTCGCCGCCGTCCAGAAACTGCCGCTCATCACGATTATCGAAAACAACGGCTACGCTTATTCGACGCCGACGCGCAATCAGTGCGCCGCCGCGCATTTTGTCGATAAGGCAATCGGCTACGGAATTCTGGGTTTGTCGGTTGACGGCAACGATATTGTCGCCTGTTATGAAACAATGAAAAAAGCGGTCGAACACGCGCGCTCCGGAAATGGTTCGGTTTTAATCGAAGCGATGACTTATCGCCGCAAAGGACACGCCGAACACGACAATCAATCTTACGTTCCGGCGGGCGAAATCGATTTCTGGGCGCAGAACAACGACCCGATTGACCGTTTCGAGAGATTTCTGACGACCGAAAATATCGCTTCCGAAGATGAATTAAACAAAACGGTCGCCGAAGTTTCCGCGTATCTCGAAGCGGAGCTGGCGATTGCCGAAGAAGCCGGCGCGCCCGAAGCGATTGCGGCGGCTTACGACGTTTTTGATAATCGAATCGTCGCGCCCGCTTTCAAAAAGAAAGTTTTGGAAAAATAAATGGAATGGCTCGTTGAAAAATCCAGATATTTGCCGCTCATCGGAATTTTTTCGATGCTCATCGGCTCGGTGGCGGCTTTCGCCGTCGGCGCGGTGAAAACGGTTCACGTTTTGCAAACCGCCGTTACGCAATACTCGGAAGCCGAGCCGACGCTTTACGTTTTGTTCGAAGCGCTCGATTGTTTTCTGGTCGGAACCGGATTGATCGTCATCGCGGTCGGTCTTTACGAGCTTTTTATCGGCGGCTTGGAAGTTCCCGATTGGATGCTGGTCAAAAGTCTGGACGAGCTGAAAGCCAAATTCGTCTTCGTGATAATCCCGGTGATGGCGGCAAAGTTCATCCAGAAAATTTTGAAACAGGACAGCAATGCGATGGAAACACTTTATTACGGCACGGCGATAGCGATAGTCACGCTGGCGCTGTCGGCATTTGTTTTCGTCAGCATCAAAGAAAAGGAAGTCGATAAAGAGCATTCCGGCGATGAAGAAGAAAGACGCGCCAAAGATTTGATAAAGAATAATTGAAGTGAATAAACGGAGGTAAAATTTATGGATTTTTCCAACAACGGACAGGGAAATTTTAACAACAGTCAAGACCCGCTCAACAATTTAGTGCCGGACCGAAGCGAGCTGGAATGCGAAGAACTGTTTGCGCAAGCCGACCGCCTGCTGACTGAAGGCGCGATTATCGAAGCGGTCGAAAAGCTCTCGCAAATCGTCAAGCGCAACCCGCATTTCGGCAAAGCCTACAATCATCTCGGCTGGCTTTACGAAACGAAATATAAAAATTACGCGCGCGCCGAAGAATATTACAAAGCCGCGATTCAATATGCGCCGCATTACAACGCTTCTTACTTGAATTACGCTTATTTTCTCTCGAATCTCGGACGTTTCGACGAGCTGAAGACGCATCTCGACCGCGTCGCGCAGATTCCGGGCATCGCCAAAGATACGGTCGCCAACGAATACGGCATAATGTATGAAATGCAGGGCAATCTCCAGCAAGCGATGGATTATTACCAGAAAGCGGCGATTGTCACGCTCGACAGCGCGAAACTGGACAAATATAAAGAAGGCATCGACCGCTGCCGCAAGAAACTGGAGATGCTGAATCCGTCGAGCAGCTTTTAATCATTGAACATTTACCATTTATCATTTATCAAAATCCTCACCGATAAATGTTCAATGATTAATGGTAAATGAAAAGATAAATGGTAAATGATAAATGATGAATGGTTTTACCAGCGTTCCGTTTAAGATTGACGACAACTTCTCGCAGGTTGCCGGCGTCGCCAAATTTTCAGGCGCGGGCATTGTCCTCGAGTTTGAATCGAAGCTTTTCGGCATTATCAAAAGCGGCGTCAAAGAAGTCCGCATCGCGCTGGACGAGATTCTGGACGTAAAATTAAAAAAAGGCGTCTTTAAACGCGGCGCGCGCATCGAGATTCGCCTGCAAAGCTTTACGAAACTCAGCGAAGTGCCGAACAGCGACGGTAAAATCACTTTAAAATTAGCGCGCGACGATTTCGAGCGCGGCGCGAAAGCCGTCGAGCGCTTGCAGAAGGATTTGGGCGAGCATCGGGAATCGCTGCCGCCGACGCACACGCCCGTCAGCCGTTTGTTTACGGAAGAGAGCGAAGACGAAACATCGAACAATGGATGATTTGTTTGAATGGAATCCCGAAAAAGCCGAAGCGAATTTGAAGAAACACGGTGTTTCCTTCGAAGAAGCCGAAACTGTTTTCTTTGATCCGCTTTCACTAACCATCCCCGACCCGAAACACTCAGACGAAGAAAATCGTTTTATCATCACAGGCTTTTCAGATAAACAACAACAATTGGTTGTCGCGCATACTGACCGTGGTGGTAAAATCAGAATTATCAGCGCGAGATTGGCAACACCGGGCGAGAAAAGAAAATATGAACAAGAAAACAGATGAAGAAGATGAAATGCTCGACGAATATGATTTCTCAGACGGAGTTCGCGGAAAATATATTGACCGTCTGACTAACAGAAAAAATGTCATCGTGCTTGAGCCCGACGTAGCGGAAGTTTTCACCGATTCGGAATCGGTCAATCAGGCTTTGCGCGGCTTATTGCCGGTTATTCAAAAACAAGCCGAGAAAATTCACCAGTAAATGTCAGCCGCGAAAACGGAAACAAAAGTCAGAAAGATTTAGGCGAACATCACGAATCTCTGCCGCCGACGCCGACGCACACGCCCGTCAGCCGCTTGTTTGACGAGAGCGAAGATGACACGAAAGAGTTAAACGGCGACCGCCCCGAAAAATGATTGCGGAACTCAGAGAAATGCCTTATCTTTATTCCGAATATAAAGTTATTATCGCGAATCATTCCAGATAACCCACAAATTCAGGCGTATTGTCACGAACCGTTCGTGATAATCAAAGGTTCGACTCTCTAAGGATATTTTCTGAAAATTCGAAAAGATAAACAGGAGAAAATTAAGATATGAAAACAATCGCGTTATTTTTAGCTCTCGTTTTTTGTTTGGGGCTGGCAGCTTGCAGCAGCGGTCCGGTTAAAGAGGCTGATGAGCTGATGAAGGCAAAAGATGAGGTTATCCTGGAAATGGGCAAAAAAATCGAAGCGAACCCGACGGAAGCGGGCGTTGACGAAGCGCGGAAATTATTCGAGTCGAAAAAAGGCGATTTGAACGCCAAAAGCGTCGCTGTCCGCGAAAAGATAACCGGAGCTCACGGCGATCTTATGACAAAGCTACAGGGCAGTGTCGTAAGTGACGGCGAAGGGTTTAATAACATTCGCAAAAAAGTAGTAACAAACGACGCGGCAAATAAGAAATTCCTGGCATTACAAAAAGATTTCGAAGAAACAACCGCATATTTCAAAGTATCAGGCAAATAATGACTGTGAGGTTATAGCGTAAAAAATAACGCCGAGTCGAACCAGTCATTGCACCGAAGCCGCAGACAGCTATGTTGTTAAAAGCGTTGTTCGTTAAATCTTAGCTCGCGTGTTCACCGTTTGCGGCTCGGTGAACTCCGCCGTTAGATTGCTCTCCGATGAAGGAATTTACACGCGCAACGGTAAAACATCGCCCTTTTGTTATTTGATATAGAGTAAAACTGTTCCATTGTCATTCTACTACAGGAGATTCAAACAGATGATGAAACGACCGGCAGCCGTTCGAGTTATTTTGCGGCTCTACTTGCTGTCTCTGACTATCTTAATCGGGGGCGGCATCTTTGAGCATATCGTTCTTACGCCGCTGTGGGCTGGTTCACCGCCTGAATCGGTAACCGCGTGGCAATACGGCGTGGTTCAGGCAAAGTTCTTCGGCATAGCCAGTCCGCTCTACGGTCTTTTCTCGCTGGCGTTAATCATCGCGTCATTTTGGATGCCGACCGAGCAGCGCAAATGGGCTTTAGCGGCAGGAATATGCGGAATAACCGTGATGCTCACGACAATCTTTTTTTTCATTCCTATCTTGAGCAAAACACAGGCTACGCGCGGCGCAGGCTTGAGCGGCGAGGAAATTACCAGACTGACAAATCAATTCGTGAATTGGAATTACGGGCGGTATGTATTAATGATTGGCGGATGGATTGCCGCGATGCGTGCGATAATTCTATCTTCGTCAGAAGATCCTCGCTAATCAACACGCAATCCAACAATTCAATGGACGTGAGGGCGCGGGCAGCTATTTTGTTATCGCGTTGTCCGCTGAACCTTAGCGGGCTTGGCGGCGGTTTCGCCCCATGGCATATCAATCGTTCGGCGACTATCGAATATCATCAGGAAAGATTTTATGAGCGATCAAATCAAATCAAACGAAGTTGTTTTTTCGCCCGAAGCCGAGACTAATTCTCCCCGTTATTTAACCGCGCCGAAAATTTGTCACAATCCGAATTGCAGTTTTCAAACTCACGAGCCTTTATCAAGATGTCCGAAGTGCCGGCGACCGATTTGGACGACGAATGAATTCCGGCTTATTTCATCGATAATCGTTTTTTGCGGTTTTTTCCTTTTGAGTATCGGCGGCGGATTGGGCTACATCGCCTACCGAAATTACGCTCCCGGCGGCAGATTACCCGAAGGCTACGAAGCCGGAGTGGTTGTTTTAACGGCAATCGCGGGTTTCATCTCATTGTTCGGCTCGGTAATAATCGCGGTCGGCGCGTGGCAGGTGCTTTTCGGCAAAGCCAACCGCCGTTTAATATTTATCTTTCTAATGTTTCTACTTGCCATGTTGCTGATAATCGGCTTCGGACGACTTATTTTGCTATTGCTTTCGGAATTTTAGTCAGGTAATACTTATGAGCGTCGCCGAAAAATTCAATGGACGTCAGGCAAAAACAGCGACGTTGTTTCCTTTGCCGACTTGCGTCTGTTTTTGCCCACGTCAGCTCAAGCGTTACGGTTTATATTAAAAGAAAAACTCTCCGGTTCGGTTGCCGCGCCGGATTTTTTGTTTTTAAACTACAAAATTTTGGTTAGTCTTTCGCCTTTCGCCTTTATCCTTTAAAAGCGCCGGATTTGTAATATAATCAAACGGATTTTGGTTATTTCAAATTCAGCAGAAGGAGCTTTCTATGAAGCGCATACTTCGTGAAAACGGGCTTTCTATTGTTTGGCTCGGATTGTTCTTCGTCACTTTTATAGCCGGGCAGACCGTCTCCGGCTATCTTCATTACAACGAGGAGCAGCGAGAGCATCGCCAGCCGGAGGTCAGCTATGTCGAGTATCTGACGACGCCGCATTTTGTCGAAGCGACGATGGAGAATTGGGAGTCGGAGTTTTTGCAGATGTTTTTGTTTGTCGCGCTCACCACGTTTCTGTATCAAAAAGGCTCCGCCGAGTCGAAAAAACTTGACGAAGAAGAAGCGGTCGACCGCGACCCGCGACTCTCGAAAGACAAAAAGGACGCGCCCTTTCCCGTGCGCAAAGGCGGTTTGATACTGACGCTTTACGAGCATTCGTTGAGCCTCGCTTTCTTAATATTATTTATCATCTGCTTTTTCCTGCACGCGGCGGGCGGCGCGCGCGAATATAATCAGGAACAGCTCGAACACGGCAGCCGCGAGGCGGTCACGACGCTGCAATATATGGCGACCTCGCGTTTCTGGTTCGAGTCTTTGCAAAACTGGCAGAGCGAGTTTTTGGCAGTCGGAATGATGGTCGTTCTTTCGATTTGGCTGCGGCAGAGAGGCTCGCCCGAATCAAAACCGGTCGACGCCGCGCACAGTCAAACCGGCAAAGAATAAGGTCTCGGATAAATTCGCTTTAACGAAAAAGAGAAATCGCCAAAGCGGTCGGCGGCTGATATTTTCAGCCGCGATTGTAATATAATGAAGAGGTTTAAAAAGTTTTCCGATTCAGAACCAAAAACCGTTCAAATAATGGCGGCAGCGAAACCGGCAACAAAAGGCTTAACTTTAATGAAAATGAAAAATATATCGTCGCTTATCCTGACCGCCGTCGTTGTTTTATTATTCGTCGCAGTCGAAATTCAGGCGAGCTGCCCGCTGGTCGTTCAACATCCGCCGTGCGCCGAATTCTGGAGAGCCGACGCCGTATTTATCGCGACGGCGACCGAAGTTCAAACTAAACCGCAGGGGTTTTCAGGCGCGGCGGCGATTACCGCCAGATTATCGATTGAGGAAAGTTTTAAGGGAATCGCGGAAAAAGAAATCATGCTCGAACCGGACGGCTGCGATTATCAGTTTACGCAGGGCGAAAAATATCTCGTCTACGCGCATCGCCGCCCGGAAAATAAAAAGCTGATCGTTAAAATCGGGCGCACCAGAACAAAACCGCTGGCGGAAGCAGCGGAAGATCTCAATTATATTCGCAGCCTGCTGCGCGGCGAGCCGCAAGCTCAAATCGTCGGCAGAATCGGGCAGCACACCGCCGAGATTAAGGAAAGCGGTCGCCGGTTTGACAGCAATACGCATTTTTTCGGCGCGCCGCTCGCCGGTATAAAAGTTTTCGCCAAAGGCGCAGAGCAAACTTACGAGACTTTTTCGGATGCCAAAGGCGAATACGCATTTTTCGGCTTGCCGGCGGGCGAATACGAAATACGGGCTGATTATCCGATCTATTTCGAGAGCCGGAAAGAAACCGTCCAGACTACGGCGCAAGGCTGCGGCATCGGAAATATAGCGGCTTGGCGCAAGGGCGCGATTTCCGGGCGCGTGACGGACGCCAAAGGCGCGGCGGTCGTCAGCCTTCGCCTGTCGCTGGTTTCAGCCGACGCTGCGCCCGAAGAAATTTTGGAGGAAAGAGAAAATCAAAGCGTCTGGCATTTAGGCAACACCGACGAGAAAGGCGAATTTCACTTTACGCGCCTGCCCGCCGGGCGTTATTTCATCGTCATTAATCGCTCCGAATTTGAACGGTCGCGGATGGCGGAGCGACTGCAAAAAATTCCCCGCTTATTTTATCCGGGCGTAAAAAATCTCGAAAAAGCGACGGTTATTTCAATCGAAGAAGGCGAACAAGTCAAAGGAAAAGATTTTCGCCTGCCGAAATTTGAGTAGTTTCAGAGATTACGAAAAGCACAATTCGCAGGCGCGTTTGTCCGACCGGCAAAATATTATTGATTGAGAAGTTAAAAAATTTTCAAACTA
The DNA here is from genome assembly GCA_036388635.1 of Pyrinomonadaceae bacterium. GTDB lineage: Bacteria > Acidobacteriota > Blastocatellia > Pyrinomonadales > Pyrinomonadaceae > JALZHR01. Next base: position 21,835 of record DASVRL010000102.1, on the reverse strand, counting down.
AAGATGGCAACAGCAACAAAAACGGACACCAAAGGCTTGACCTTAATCGAAGCGATTCGGCAGGGCATCTGGGAAGAAATGGCGCGCGACGAGAGCGTGTTCGTCATCGGCGAAGACATCGGCGCGTACGGCGGCGCGTTTAAATTGACCGAAGGCTTTATCGAGCATTTCGGCGCGGAAAGAATGATTGACACGCCGATTTCGGAAGCGGCGATTGTCGGCGCGGCGTGCGGCGCGGCGCTGATGGGGATGAAGCCGGTCGCGGAATTTCAGTTTATCGACTTTATCTCGTGCGGCTTTGATATGCTGACGAATTACGCGGCGAAATCGCGTTATCGCGGCTGCGGCTCGATTCCGGCGGTTTTTCGCGGTCCGTGCGGCTCGGGCGTGCGCGGCGGTCCGTTTCATTCTTTGAACGCCGAGGCGTTTTTTATGAACACCGCCGGACTGAAAATGGTCGAACCCGCAACGGCTTACGACGCGAAAGGATTAATCAAGGCGGCGATTCGCGACCCCGACCCGGTTTTGTTTTTTGAACACAAAAAGCTTTATCGCCTGCCGCGCCTGCGCGAGGAACTGCCCGCCGAAGATTACATCGTCGAAATCGGCAAGGCGCGTGTCGCGAGAGAAGGCAAAGATTTATCAATCATCACCTTCGGCGCGCAGGTTTTAAACGCGCTGGACGCGGCGGAAACGCTGGAAAAAGAAGACGGCTTGCAGGTCGAAGTCATCGATTTGCGAACGCTTGCGCCGCTCGACAAACAAGCGATTCTGGCGACAGTGAAAAAAACCGGTCGCGCTCTGGTTTTGCACGAAGCCAGCTTGACGGGCGGAATCGGCGGCGAGATTTCCGCCATCATCGCCGAAGAAGCGTTTGAATGGTTAGACGCGCCCGTTATACGCGTCGCCTCGATTGACGCGCCCGTGCCGTTTGCGCCGCAGATGGAGGATTATTATCTGCCGCAAGTTTCGGAAATCATCGAAGCCGCGCGGCGTTTAGCAAAATATTGAAAGAGTTATGCGGCAAAAACTTTTTCAAATTACATTTATTACGGCAGCAATATTTTTTTGCCTGAGCTGCCGTTCAAATTCTAAAATTGAGACGCAAAACACGGGCGAAAAGTCAAAACTCTCGGCAGAAGTCTTTGAAAGCCTGGATTATAATGTGAAAAACTTTGGCGAAGGTCTGCCGGGCGAATGGCTTAAGACGCAATTTCAAACTTTGTGGACGAGAGGTTATCAAATTAAAAGGCGGACTTCCGTGAAAGAGCAAGCCGATACGTTTCCGCGTTACACGGTCGTCGAAGAAGTTTATGAAACCGGAGATTTAGCGGCAAACAGGCTTAAAAGGATTCAGGAGAAACCGCCCAATTTGCCGGTTGAAGAACAGGAGTATTGGATAGTAACCGGATTTCAACATCAAAAAAATGTTTATTTCGTCCAAACGGACAGTGTTTTATTTTCTTATTATATGAAAGATTTTGCCGCGAAACTCAATGAAAAATTGCAGCAAAATCAATAAATCGGGTCGGGGCAGCTCGATTTTGTCTGTAAAAACGATACCGTTTGCGCCGCAGATAAAAGATTATCATCTGCCGCCGCAGCTTTCGGAAATCATCGAAGCGGCGCGGCGGCTCGCGGCTTATTAGACGAGGAGAAAATTATGAGAAATTTACTGCTGGCGGCTTTCTGTTTTTGCTTTGTGTTCGTCTCAACGGCGACGGCGCAAAGCAATGATTCAAGCGTTCAAACGGCGAAAATAAATTCCGTTAAGAAGAAAAAATCTTCCAAACAAAAGAAGAAACCGGCTCAGGAACAAGAATTTATCTGCCAGCTTCCGGCGAGCGTTAATGCCGTTGTTTTAAGCCGGACGGAAATTCCCGCCGTTTGCCCGCCCGATACTTCCTGCACGCAAATAATCGAAGTTGCCACAGCCGCCGTAGAGCTCGAAAATACACCGCCTCTAAAATACGTCTACACGATTTCCGGCGGCAAAATAATCGGCAGCGGTGCGAATGTAAAATGGGATCTATCGGGCGTAAAACCCGGAACTTATATAATCACCGCCGCCGTTGATGAAGGCTCGCCCTGGGGCATTCTCGGTCGGACGCAGACAAGAGAAGTCGAAGTCGTCGAATAAAGAAGCCGCCAACGAGACCGTATCGAAATATTTCGGAGGAAAAATGAAAAAATGGCTTCTCTGTTTGTGCCTCGTTTTGTCGCTGTGCGTTTTTGCGAACGGCGAAGCATCGCAAAAGGCTAAGTTTTTTTCCGAGCCGCGGACTTTTGGTAAGCTGAATAATAATCAGGCTGCCGACGGCGAATTTCCGAATATATTTCGGACGGTTGTCGTCGTCTTTAAGAAAATATTCGGGATAAAGCGAAAACCTGTTTACTGTCCGCCGCCGGCTTCGGTTACAAATCTCAACTTGAACAAAACGGAAGTATTTTCAACCTGTGCGACAGACGGAAAATCCTGTTCGGGTAATATTCAAACGATAGATGTTTTCACTGAAGCCTTCGACCCGGAAGACGATCTGCTCACCTATAATTATGTGGTGACGGGCGGGAAAATTGTCGGAACCGGCGCGAAAGTTGTCTGGAATTTGTCCGGCGTCAAGCCCGGGACTTACACGATTACCGCCGGAGTCGACGACGGCTGCGGCGTTTGCGGAAAAACGGAAACGAAAGAAATAAAAGTCCTGGAATGCCCGAACTGCAATTAGAAAAACCTGAAAGCGCGGGCAAAAACCTTATATGAAAGCAGCCGCGCCGAAGTGAGAGATTGATTGATTGATTGATGCAAAATTTAGCGCCGAATTTGATGAAGAAGAATGAGCCGCCGCCGGATTTTGGCAGGCTCGAAACGGTTTACGGCATCTCGCCCGCTTTTATGCAGCGCGCGGCGTTCGTCGCGGTGCTTTCTTTCGTTTTTTTTGTAGTGATGCTCGTCGCTTTTTCGATTCGGCAAAACATCGGTTATTTTCTGCTGGCGACGGCTTTTCTGCTCGTCCAATTGCTGACGCTTTTCGGCTGGCTCGTCCAGCGGCGGACGGAATTTAAAATTTACGAAAACGGTTTTTCATACAAAAAACAATCCTGCCGGTGGGACGAAATCGAATCGATGGCGGTCAAAACGGAAAGCCGTCTGGTCGGCGGCGCGAAAGTAAATTGCGAAATCCGCAAAAACGGCGGCGAAAAGATTGTTTTAAACGAAGCGCTGCACGGCGTCGATAAAATTATGGAGCGAATCAGCGCCGAAATCGAGAAAAGAAGCGAATAAAACGGAAAACGGAAAATGAAAGAAGAGATTTAATCCTGCATCTTAAATCTGGAATTCTTCCGTTTTCCGTTTTCCGTTTTCCGTTTTCCATTGACGACGTTTTCATCGTCAAAATTTTCTAGTATCCTGTTATCAGTATTATTCAAATTTATATAGCAATCATTTATTGGAAAACGGAGAATTTATGAGCGTAGAAGTTGTGATGCCGCAGATGGGCGAATCCATTACGGAAGGAACTATTTCAAAATGGCTGAAAGCGGTCGGCGATAAAATCGACCGGGACGAGCCGATTCTGGAAATCTCGACCGATAAAGTCGATGCCGAAGTTCCGGCTCCGGCGGCAGGCGTTTTGCTGGAGATTCGCCATAACGAAGGCGAAACCGTCGAAGTCGGAACCGCTCTGGCGATTATCGGCGAAGAAGGCGAAAGCTCGGCAAACGGCAATCAGCCGCCAGCCGCCAGCAGTCAGCCCGAAGCGGCGAAAATCGAAGAATCGCAGACGATGACGGCGGAAGCTCAACCGGAACCCGTCGCGCAAACGCAAACCGCGTCCGTCGCTGACGGCAATCAGTCGCAAGCGGCAACAGCGTCAGCGCCCGCCGCTGCGCCGCCGCCGACGACCGCGGCAACCGCCGCCGAAGAAATCGTAATGCCGCAGATGGGCGAATCCATTACCGAGGGCACGATTTCAAAATGGCTCAAAGCCGTCGGCGACGCGATTGAGCGCGACGAGCCGCTGCTGGAAATCTCGACCGATAAAGTGGACGCCGAAGTTCCCAGCCCAGCCGCCGGAACGCTTTTGGAAATTCGTCATCAGGAAGGCGAAACGGTCGAAGTCGGGACGGTTTTAGCGCTGGTCGGAAGTCAGAACGGCGCGCCCGCTTCACAATCGGCGCCGGCTGCGCAAAAACAAGCCGTCGAAACGACCGCGCAGGCAACCGGCGCTGATGTAGCGAGCGTTCAACAGGCAAAAGCCGAAGTCCAGAGTCCGAAGACCGAAGATCAGCCGCCGCAAAACGTCGAGGAAACGGCGGGCAGAAGCTACGATTACGACCGACCGGAAGCGAAACAGGAAGCGCGAGAAACAGGTTCAAACGGCGAAAAATCCGTCGAAGAACTGCGCCGCACGAAATCCAGCCCGCTCGTTCGCAACATCGCCAAAGAACACGGCATCGATTTATCGAGAATTTCGGGCAGCGGGATGAGCGGGCGCGTGACGAAAAAAGATATTTTGTCTTTTATCGAATCGGGCGCGGCTTTAAAGCCGCAGGATTTGCTGCGCAAAGACGCTCCGGTCGCCCCGCAGATTACGCCGGCAACCGCGCCGACGCCGACGCAAACCGTTCAGCAGCCCGCGCAGCGCACGCAATATGCCGCGCCGCAGGTTGCCGCGTCCGTCGGCGACAGAGTCGAGCCGATGTCGTTGATGCGCCGGAAGATTGCCGAGCATATGACGTTCTCGAAGCAGACCTCGGCGCACGTCACCAGCGTTTACGAAATCGATATGACGAACGTCGCGCGCTTTCGCGAGCGTAACAAAGCGGAGTTTCAAGCGCGTTATGGCACAAAGCTGACGTTTATGCCGTTCATTTTCCAGGCGACGACCGCCGCGCTCAGAAAATTTCCGGTCATCAACGCGCAGGTTTCCGGCGAGCAGATTATTTACAAGGGCGACATCAATCTCGGAATGGCGGTCGCGCTCGATTGGGGCTTAATCGTTCCGGTCATCAAACGCGCCGACGCGCTTTCGCTTTCCGGCTTGGCGCAGGCGGCGAATGATTTGGCTGACCGCGCGCGCACGAAAAAATTAATGCCCGACGAAGTCGCGGGCGGAACGTTTACGATTACGAATCCGGGCGTTTTCGGCGGATTGTTCGGAACGCCGATTATCAATCAGCCGCAGGTCGCTATTTTGTGCGTCGGCACCATCGAAAAACGTCCGAAAGTTATCACCACGCCGGAAGGCGACGACGTCATCGCGATTCGCTCGATGGCTTATTTCGCTTTGACCTTCGACCATCGCATCGTGGACGGCGCGGACGCCGAAAAATTCCTTTCCTTTATGAAGCAGTATCTGGAAACGACGCAGTTTAGTCTTTAATAAGTGGTAAACGGTAAGTGGTAAGTGGTAAGTTCGTTTCTTCCGCTTACCACTTTTCATTCAGCGCGCACAATTCAAAACTCAAAATTCTTTCACTTACCACTTACCGTTTACCACTTACCACTTTTAAAAAATTTCTTTCGTAAATCGCTTTTTGTTGTAGAATAAACAAGTCCGTTTTCGGACGTCTGCAAATTTTTTTTTCAAAAACAGGAAACATTTTCAAAAACCTGCCGATAACGCTATGTATGGCTGTGTTTGAAAATAAAATCCGACAACTCGAATTTTGAAAAAGTCTGCGCTTCCCGGAATTATCTATTCAGTTGTCTGGTCGGATTTTAGTGATTCTAACAAGGTCATATTTTGCGAAAACGCTTGGCGATTTTAAATGTAAACGATTTAAATAAAAACGTTTAAGAGTTATCAAAAATATTCATTTCGTGCGCCCGCCACAAAATTTGAATTTTTTGACAACTCGGCTAAAAAAATAAACATCGCACAGGCTGATTCGCTATAAGAAATCAAAAAAGATAAAGGAAGGGTTTATTTTTATGTTGAAAAAATTTTCAGTATTAGTTTTAGCTTTGCTTTTGGGAACGGCGAGTGCTTTCGCGCAAACTGACGCGCAGCTGCGCACGGTCCCCAGCGGGCAGAAAATGAAAGTTCAGGGCGTGGTCGTCAGCAAGGATGCCGACCGCATTATCGTTCGCGACGCGACCGGCGTAGATACGCCCGTCACGCTGACCAACGCGACCAGCATTAAAACCAAAGGCGGATTCTTTGGCGGCGGCGACCGCGTTGCCGTTAACCAAATAGTTCGCGGTTTGAATCTGGAAGTCGAAGGTCGCGGCGACGGCGCGAATCTGGTTGCCACCAAGGTTCGTTTCGGCAAAGACGATTTCCGCGTGGCGCAATCAATCGACACGCGCGTTTCGCCGGCGGAAGAACGCATCACGCAAGCCGAACAAAATGCACAGCGCATTTCCGGTCAGATTGACGAATTGATGGCGATTTCCAACGCCGCTCGCGGCGGTGCGAAAGCCGCGCAGGAAACGGCGGATGCCGCTATCCAGGGCGTCAACGCGACCAATTCGAGAATCACCGCGTTGGACGATTACGTCGTCCAATCGACCGCCAGCGTCAACTTCAGAGTCGGCAGCGCGGTTCTTTCGCCCGAAGCCAAAACGCAGCTTGACGAAGTGGCGACAGCGGCGTTGACCTTGAAAGGTTACACCATCGAAATCACCGGTTTCGCTTCGGCGGAAGGCGGCGAGAAGATGAACAAAGCGCTCAGCCAGCGTCGCGCGCAAGCCGTGATTGACTATCTGGTCGAAACGCACAACGTCCCGCTTCGCCGTATCGGAACTTCATACGGTTTCGGTGAGCTTCAGGCGGTTGGCGACAACACCACCCGCGAAGGACGCGAGCAGAATCGCCGCGTCGAAGTCAAATTATTGGTTAGCCGCGGCTTGAATCAAAACGTCGAAGTCAGAAAAGACACGACCGAGACTCAGCCGACCGACCAGCAGTAATTGCTGCAACAATCCGCCGCAGTAGAACGCGAGAGATTTCTGGTCTTTCGCGTTCTATCGCGGTATTTTTTTCAAGGGGGCAAACTGTCATGAAACAAGGACAATTTAAACTTATTTTTGCAATTTTAGGATTAATTTTAATGTCGGCGTTTTCCGTTTTTGCGCAGACGCCGCAGGCGACCCCGCCGCCGGTCGAAGACAACGACGTTATCCGCGTCGAATCGCGCCTGGTCATCGTTCCGGTTTCAATTACCGACACTGCCGGTCAGCCGGTTCTGAATCTGAAAAAAGAAGATTTCGTCGTCCGCGAGGAAAATAAACAGCAGGAAATCGCACAGGTTTCGGACGCGGAAAAAGTTCCCCTCGAAATCGCTCTGCTTTTCGACATTTCGGCGAGCACGGACGCGATGTTCAAATTCGAGCAGGAAACCGCCGCCAAATTTTTGCAGGACGTGATGCGCCCCGAAGACCGCGCCACGATTTTTACAATCGGCGGGCGTCCCGTGATGATTCAGGCGCGCGACACGGCGGAAAAATCGGCTTATTCCATCAAAATGATTATGCCGTCAAAACAATTTACGGCTTTTTACGACACGGTCGCGGCGGCTGCCGATTATCTGCGCGCCGCGCCGCAGGGCAGACGTAAGGTTATCGTCGTGATTTCCGACGGCGAAGACACCAACAGCGTGCGCATCGCCAAAGCGATTCAGGACGGTTATAAAAGTCTGGGTAAAAAAATCGACTCGCTCGATTCGAAGAGCCTTTACCAGTTTACCGTCGCCCGGCGAAACGAAGCGACCATTCGCGAACAGACGCGCGTTCTGCAATCGCTGCAAAACGCCGATACGGTTTTTTATTCGATAAATCCGGCGGGCGGCTCTTATCAATTGAATAAAATCAGCCAGTTCGGGCAATCGAATCTGCAAAGATTCGCCGACGAAACCGGCGGCGCGGCTTTTCTGCCGAAATTTCAGCCGACCGATTTGAAGGACGGTTATCAAAATACGGCGAATACGCGTCTGAATCAGGAAACGCTGACCAGAATCTTTCGCCAGCTCGCCAACGAACTGCAGGCGCAATATCTGGTTCAATATTATTCGGAATCTGATTTTCCGAATAACAAATACGTGAATTTGAACGTCGGCTTGAGAAATCCGCAAAATTTCCGCATCCGCGCGCGGAAGGGTTATTTTGTGAAAAAGTAAAACGCAAAGGCGAAACGTCTTTGCAGTGGTAAGTGGAAAACGGTAAGTGGTAAGTTCGTTGTTTTGAATATCGAGTTTTAAATAATAACTCGATTCTTTTCAACTGCAACTTACCGCTTACCGTTTTCCGTTTACCACTTTTTTAAGAATTATTGTCGCTCGCCGCTTCGTTCTCTTTGAAAGTCTTCGGCAAGTCTGCCAACCGTCGCCTGCCTGTTTTTCGGTGTCGATTTCGGCGCCGGCGTCGGAACGGCAAAGTTTCCCATAACGACTCGGTCGCCCATTTCAACTTCAGGAGTTTGTTTCGGAACGGGCGTCGGCTTATAAGCAATCGCCCCCATCAGACGCTCTTCTTTCGGCTGGCTCATCAGCGACATCAAACCCAATCCGCTCAGCAAACCGAAAAGCAGCGAAACAAAAGCCGCCGCTGTTCTGGAAATGCGTTTTTTGAGCGCCTGCCAGCCGACCGGACAATCTTTCGTCAAAACCGTGCCGTCCGGGCGCTTGTAAAATCTGACGCACAGGCGACCTTCGGAATTAAGCAGAAGATTTTCCGCTTCCGTTCTGGTCATTCCGGAAAGGTTATAAACATTCAGCTTGCATTCGCCGCAAAAACGCTTGCGCTCGCTTCCGATCATCGCTTCCCAATCCTGCGAGCAGGGCGACGCAACCTTTAAATTATTCAGCGGACTCGTAAATTTAGCCATAAAAAAATGCTCCGTAACTTTAAACTCGGCGGCTGCCTTGTCCAAAAGAACGGAGCGGATTTTTGTTCTTGCAGAAATTTTGAAAAAATTTATTCCTTCATTTCCCAGAGCGAAACCGATTTCGCCTGGGCGTCTAAAATAAGAATCCATTTTCCGTCGCCCGACCATTGGGCGCGAGTCACAAGGTTTTTGCCGTAGTCGCGAAATGTCAGAATCGTAACGCCCAAAACCTTTTTCTTTCTTTCGATAATGGGCGGCGCAATGACCAGCGACCGCAGATTATCTCCGCTGAGCGCGTCGTGAATTCTGACCGATTGATTGCTGTAGGCGATAAAAAATCTGTTGCTCGGGTGCGGAACTATCCGCGTGTAATCGACGACGTAGGTTTCGGTGTTTTCCGTCGTATTCCCTTTGTCGTCAGTCATAGTGGTCAGCAATTTATCGCCGTCCAGACTCAAATATCGCCAGGTCCTTTCAGCTCACCGTTTTTCGTTCGATATGCCGGAACGAATATTTTGCTCCGGTCGGGACTGACGCGAATTCCCGAATTAGCAAGCCACAGATTCTCGATTTCATGACGGCGCGATTCGAGAACTTTGTTGTTTTTAACGTCCCAGATTTGGATTGATTTTTCGCCGACAAGGCGCAGCTTTTCGCCGTTTTCAAGCAAATCGTAAGCGATAATTCCCTCGCTCGGATTGTCCATGTCGAATTTGCCTTTAAACTGGAAGTTTTGGTCGGAAACTTGCGCCAGCGCAGCGGCTGAAAAAACTAAACACAGAAAGCAATGCAGAAAAAACGCATTTTGAGATTTCTCCTTTATTCCTGGAAACGCAAAAATTTATTTTTAAGTTACAGGTTATTTAAAATAAAATCTTTTCAGAAAAATTTCGATTTTATCTTTGTGTCCTTTACGCCTTGGCGGGAAATAAATTTCCCGCCAAGCGCATAACGATTTATACCTGCGCGCCGCTTGCAGCCTGAACTCTGCGGTATTTATGAGTAATCGGTCGCCGCCGACCGACGCCGATGGCGTTTCTGGAAATGATAATCGTCGGCGGAAGCTGTTGGCGTTTGAATTCATTCGCCGGAGATTCGACTTTATTCAAAACTTCGTAAACCAGTTTCGCGTCGTTTTCGGCGGCGATGATTTCTTCGGGCGACAATTTGTTTTCAAAATAAAGCTGCAAAATCGGGTCCATCAATTCGTAAGGCGGCAGTGAATCCTGATCGAATTGATTCGGCGCTAATTCGGCGGAAGGCTTTTTGTCGATAATCGCGTTCGGAATAATCTCGCGTCCGGCGCTTTCGTTGATGTGCCGCGCGACCTGCCAGACTTCCGTCTTCAAAACGTCGCCGAGAACCGCCAGACCGCCGTTCGTGTCGCCGTAAAGCGTGCAGTAGCCGACCGCCAGTTCCGATTTATTTCCGGTCGAAAGCAGCAGACGACCTTCGGCGTTGGAAATCGCCATCAGGATAACGCCGCGCAGGCGCGACTGCATATTTTCGCCCGCCAGGCTTTCGCCGCTTTTCGTCGGCTTGTGCAGATGAAGCTGTTTTATTAAAACGTCGAACGCGCCGGAAATCGGCTCGATGCGCGACTCGCAGCCGAGATTTTTTACTAAAAGTTCGGAATCCTTGATGCTGCCTTCGGACGAATACGGCGACGGCATCATCACGCACAAAAGATTTTCGCCGCCGATGGCTTCCGCCGCCAGCGCCGCTACAATCGCCGAATCGATTCCGCCCGAAAGCCCGAGAACCGCTTTCGTAAAACGATTTTTGCGCGCGTAATCACGGATTCCCATAACGAGCGCCTGCCGAATCGTTTCGCATTCGTTGCCGGTAATTCCGCGCGCGTCCGGTTTGTGAACATCAAGTTCGACCGTTTCGACAAATTCCTCGAAAGCCGACGCCTGCAAAATAATATCGCCTTCTTCGTCGGCAATCAGGCTCGCGCCGTCGAAAACTATGCCGTCGTTGCCGCCGACGAGATTGACGAAAACAATCGGTTTTTTCTGCAATTTGGCGCGGTGCGCGACCATATCGCAGCGCAGCTTGATTTTGCCTTTATTGAACGGCGAAGCGTTGATGGCGACAATCAAATCCGCGCCCTGCATAATCAATTCGTCCGCCGGGTCGACGTCATACAATCTCTCTTTCCAGAAGGTTTTATCGTTCCAGAAATCCTCGCAGACGACGACGCCGATTTTTCGCCCGCCGATTTCGAAAATCTTTCGCACTTCCGACGGCTCGAAATAACGCGGGTCGTCGAAAACGTCGTATTCGGGCAGCAGAGTTTTGTCGGCAAAGCCCAGCAGTTTCCCGTCGTGAATGACGGCGGCGCAGTTGTAAAGACGTTTGCCGTCGGCTTCTATGTTCGGGCGAATCGTGCCGACCACCGCCGTAATTCCGATGGTTGCGGGAATTATTTTTTCCAGCGGTTCGAGCGCGCGCTCGATAATGTCGCGGTCTTGAAACCAGTCGAACGAAGTGTAGCCGTGCGTGACGACTTCGGGAAAAACGATGATGTCGGATTTGTCGGCTTTCGCTTTTTCGATTGCCTCGATGATTTTAGCGGCGTTGCCTTCGATGTCGCCGTTGGTCGTGTTGATTTGTCCGATTGTTACGCGCATTGTTTGCCTGCCCTTATCTCATTTTTGAAACTTCCAGAGTCACTTCTCTCAGCTTTTCAACCACCGTCGGCGCATTGCCTGTAAAGATTGCGTAAAGCTTTCCGTCGCGGATTAAGAATGCCTGCGGAAAGCCGGGAAATTTGGAAATTTTAAACGCGGCTTCGTAAAGATTTTTGTCCGCCGTAGCCATTTTGTAGCCGTATTTACGCCGCGCGATGAATTCTTTAAATTTCTCGTCCTCGTCCGTGTCCGAGTTGACGCCGATTATTTCCACGCCGCTTGCCGAAGCTTTCGCGTAAAATTCCTGCAATGTATCAGCCTGCTGAAGGCACGGCGCACACCACGACGCCAGAAAAAATAAAACAACCGTTTTATTCCCGTAATCCGCGATTCTAAACGGCGCGCCGCCGTCAATCGGAAAAATCTTGGCGTTTAAAATTCCGTCCGGCACATTCGGATAATCTTTCGCGTTGCGGGCTGTCGTGAAAATAAACACGCCCGATTTCCAGAGCTTCGATTTAAAAAGCGCTTTCTCAAAACCTTTCTGCCAGCCGTCGGTAAAAGGCTCGACGGTCGAAACGACTTTAAGCCCGGAAAATTCAGCATTGTTTTTGCTCATTTCGCTGATTTTCCCGACGATTTCGTTTTTTACCGCTTCGCTCGAAACAGCGCCGGAAACGATGTATTTATAGTTTTTAATTTCGATTTTGACTGATGAATTGTTATTCGGAGTTTGAGCCGAAAGCGTTTGCGCGGACACAACGATAAAAGTAAGTAAAAGAAAAACTTTGCCGACGAGCTTCATACATTTTCAGTTTTATCAGATTTTTTAATCATTGTCAGGCGATTGCCGCGCTCGTTGTATTTCACTTCGTCCATAATGTTGCAGATAAACAAAACGCCGCGCCCCGAGGTTTTAAAAAGATTTTCCGGGTCGCAAGGGTCGGGAATAGCCGTGATGTCAAAGCCTTCGCCTTCGTCCTCGATGGTAAAGCGCGCTTCTTTGGTCGAAACATCCGCCGTGATTTTGATGTTTTTCTGCGCGTCGAATTTGTTGCCGTGTTTGACGGCGTTGACAAAAGCTTCGTCTAAAGCAATGAAAAGATTGGAGTTTTCCGAACGCACCACGCCGACTTTTTCGACGCGTTTCATCAGGTATTCGAGAACCGAATGCATCAGACTGATGGCGCTCGGCAATTCAAACTCGATGTTTTCGTGCAGATTCTGCATCGCTTCCATTTGGTCGACGAATTTTGTTTTGTAATTCAGAGCAATCTCGACCAGCGTTTTCAGCTCGTCTTCGTTAAATTCGTCGCGGCGAAAATTTGTGGCGCAGATTTTGAAAGCCTTGACATTCTCCGTATTGTTCGCCTCTTCGATTGGCGGCAAACTCTCGCTGCCGTTGCCGTTCGGGCTGAGCGGCGTCGCTGCGGCGAGTTTTTTGCTGTCGTCCAAATCCGTGATGACCAAATCGAAATCTTCCATTTTCGGTGCGGCGACGGCTTCGCGGCGGGTTTCGATTATCTTTACCTCGTGACCTAGTTCGGAAAATTTTTCCCGCAGCGCGCTCGCCAGGTCATCATGGTCGTCGATAATCAAAATTTTTCTTTGCATCTTTACCTTTTCAAGTGATTTAGAGATTTTTTCATAGACAAGCCCGACAACAAAAATTACGATAAAATCAGTTGCTTTGTTGCAAATAATAACCTAACTTGCTAGTTATTGCCTATCAATGCCGCGCAAAAATAAAAAAATTCGGGAAGTTTACCAATTTGCCTCGCTTGCCGCCTATTCTTTCAAGCAAAGATGGCTGATTCGCCTTGCCGATTTCGCCTTTTATTTCCTGATAAATCTGATCGGCAAAACGGTGCGTTTCGAGACCGAAGGCTGGGAAAATTTTGAAGCGATTGAGCGAGCCGGGCGAATTCCGATTTACACTTTCTGGCACAACCGGATTTTTCTCGGAACATATTTTTTTCGCCGGCGCGGTATCGTCGTCATCACGTCGCAGAGCTTTGACGGCGAATATATCGCGCGTTTTATACAGCGTTTCGGCTATGGCGCGGTGCGCGGTTCTTCGACGCGCGGCGGCGCAGCGGCATTAGTCGAAATGATTCGCCTGATGCGCGCCGGGCTGCCGATGGGCTTTACGATTGACGGACCGAAAGGACCGAAATACGTCGCCAAAATCGGCGCGTGCCTGCTGGCGAAAAAAACCGGAAACCCGCTGATGCCTTTTGCGGTCGAAGCCGAAAAATTCTGGCATTTGAAAAGCTGGGACAATCTGCAAATCCCGAAACCTTTCAGCCGCGCCCGCCTGATAATTGCCGCGCCGGTTTACGTTCCCCAAGACGCCGGCGACGAAGTTTTGGAAAATAAGCGCCTGGAGCTGCAAAAATCGCTTGACGAACTGGTCGCGCGTGGAGAACAATGGCGGGAAAGCAGAATGCCTGCAAAAAAATAGTTGCATTAACCTGATTAAAGATTTAAAAATAAAGAATTCTGATTGAGGAAAATTGCATGAAAATATGTCCGAACTGTAAAAAACAATATGCCGATAGCATGGCGGTCTGTCCTGCTGACGGAACTTTTTTAGATTTGGAAACGCCGGCAGTTGAGACGCAAATAAATGATTCGGCTAAAGGTGTAGTGCTGCACACAGCCGAATCGGTTGACCGCATCGGCACCGCCGCCGCCGAAACTTTCGATAGAGATGCGGGAGATTTCGGAGTCGGCGCTGTAGAAACAGTCGGCGACCGAGCATCGGCGACGAGAGATTTTTCCCCAACCGGCGATTTGGCGGGCGACGATTACACGGAAAATCCGATGTTCGGCTGGCTGGTGCCGCTTATTATAGTAGTTATATTAATTGTTCTGGGTTTTATGTTTTGCAGTAAATCCGGCGCGCCGACCGCAAAGAAAAACGGAATTCAGACGAACGTCGCAACGAATAAATTAATTTAAATAAGAGGAAATAAAAGCTCGTCTTCTCTGTTCTTTAAACTTTATTTATTCTTTACGGGCGCAGAGCGGAATTTTTACGGCATCGGTTGCTGAGATGCGGTCGTTTTCAAAGCTTCCGGCAATTCATTCTGCTCCGCCAGAAAACTGGCTGACAGCAAAACGAAAACAATCCAAACCGCATCCGCCAGAAACAGATGTCCGATCTGCATAACGATCGGCGCGAGCGTCAGAAGCGTTAACGCGCCGAAGGCAATTTGAACGACAATCAAAACCGTCAGAACATTAGCCCAGCGATTTACACGAAAATTTCCCGGCGTTTTCGATTTAAACCAACCCGCCAGAAACACCAGAAAAACCGCCACCATAATCGACAGAATCGGATGGCTGATGCGCAGGCGAAGCAGAATATTCGACGTGCTGGAAAAATCTTTCGCCATCCCTTCCGTCAAAGTTTCCGACGGAAACAACATACTGCTCAGCGCCGCCACCGAGCCGCTCATCCCGACAAAGAAAATGCCGAGAACGGCGATTCCTAAAAACAATAAAACTTTCGGCGGCGCTTTAAAATTAAAAGACTTTCCGCCGCTGGCAAACCACGCCGTCAAAGTCAGAAAAGTTAATAAAATAAGCGTGTTTATTAAATGTCCCGCCATCCAGAACGGGCGCGAAGCGGTCAAAGTCTCCGCCGTATTTCCCGTCAAGACAAGTCCCGCGCCGATAAGACCTTCAATAATCACAAACACCAGCGAACCGATCGCCGCTTTAAACAAATGACCGTTTTTCGATTTATTAAAACGCCAAATCAAAAACGCCCAGACAACCAGAGCGATGAGAAAAATTCCATCTAACGCGCTGGTTACTCGATGCGAAAATTCGATTACGGTCTTTAGCTCGGGCGCCGACGGCAGAACTTCGCCGTGACACGTCAGCCAATGCTGCCCGCAGCCGTCGCCCGATTTCGACGCGCGCAGAAAAACGCCCCAAAGGATGACGACGACATTGTATGCCAGGACAAACCAGGCGTATTTGGCAAAGCTCGACAGTTTCGTTTCCCTTTTCATTCTGGTAAATTCAAAAGTAGCATAACACTTTGAATTTGAAAGATAAATGACCTGCAAAATTAGATTCGCTTAATGGAAATCGAACATTTTTTACTTGTTTGAGTTAAAGGAGATTGTAAGAAAAAGCATCGGGCGGCAAAGCACAAAAGCCCGCGAGCGAAAACGACAAAAATTTCCGAATGAAGAAAGAACGAATTGACAAATTGCTGGTCGAGCTGGGCTTTGCCGACTCGCGGACGAAAGCGCAGGCGCTGGTTATGTCGGGCGTCGTTCTGGTCAACGAAAGCCGCGTCGAAAAATCTTCGCAGGAGTTTACCGCCGACTCCAAAATAAGAATAAAAGGCAAAACAGCCGACTCAAAATACGTCGGACGCGGCGGATTGAAATTGGAAAGAGCGTTAAAGGATTTTCATATTACCGCAAGCGAATGTATTTGTCTCGACATCGGTGCGTCAACCGGCGGCTTTACCGATTGCCTTTTGCAAAAAGGCGCGAAAAAGGTCGTCGCGGTCGATGTCGGGACAAATCAACTGGTCTGGAAACTGAGAAACGATTCACGCGTCGAAGTCCGCGAAAACACCAACGCGCGTTATCTGCGAGCCGAAGATTTTGACGAAAAATTCGATTTAATCGTGATGGATGTTGCATTTATCTCCGTCACGAAAATTTTCCCCGCTTTGCCGCCGCTTCTGAAAAACGCTGGGAAAATAATCGTTTTGATAAAACCGCAGTTTGAAGTCGGGCGCGGCGAGGTCGGCAAAGGCGGCATCGTCCGGGAGACGGAAAAGCACGAAAGAGTAATTAATGAGGTAAACAATCAGGCGGCGGAAAACGGCTTGAAAGTCTGCAACGTGATCGATTCGCCGATTCTGGGCGCCGACGGAAATAAAGAATTTTTGGCTTTGTATGAACTCGACGAAAACGAAACAAACAACTAAACAGGAAAAACCGGTCGAAGGCGTTGACTATTACTTTGAAAACGGCTTGATGGTTTTAACCGCTCACTTTCTGCTCAAACGCGGCTATTGCTGCGGAAACGGTTGTCGACATTGTCCTTATCCGAAAGATGAGAAAAGCAATTTAAAGTAAAAATGTTTCCATCTGTTCTCTTTCTACGTTTTTTATATTCGTTTCTACGAATGCGTTTGGTTTCGGCGCACGCGTAATCGTGACGGGCGCGCTCGGCGAGCAGCAGGCGATTGCCAGATTTTCGTAATCTTTCCGCATCTCTTCGTGCGACTTCAGCCATTCCAGAGTGTCCTGCAAAACCTGGGCGGCGTAATCGTTTTCCGGCTCAACGATGCGATAATGCATCCATTTTCCTTCGCGGCGCGCTTCGACAATTCCGGCGTTTCGCAAATATGCCAGATGCCTGGAAATCTTTGGCTGGCTTTCACTTAACACTTCCGTAAAAAAACAAACGCAGATTTCGTCCTGGCGCATTAAATTTAAAAGACGCAGGCGCGTTTTGTCCGCCAAAGCCATAAAGAAAGTTTCCATATCGAAAAGAAAATCTTCGCTCATAAAAAAAATTTATCACATTTTTGCAAAAATGTCTTGACTATAAACTTTTTGAATGTTACAAGAGAGTAGAACATATACGTTAAGACGTATATGAAATATCAAAGGAGAAAGAAATTATGTCAAATAATACGGAAATAAAAACATTAAAAGCGCATTTGGCGCTCAACGTTAAAAACGTCGAGCAAAGCATCGAGTTTTACAAAAAAATGCTCGCTCTCGAACCGTCGAAAGTTAGAACCGGCTACGCCAAATTCGATGTTCAAAATCCGCCCCTAAATTTAACGCTTAACCAGTACCCGTTCAATGAACGCGGCGCTTTGTCGCATCTCGGCATACAGGTTGCCACGACCGAAGACGTTCTGGCGATGCGCGAGCGTTGGCTCGAAAAGGGTTTGGTAACACAGGATGAAATGCAGACGAACTGCTGCTATGCCCTTCAGGACAAGACTTGGGTGCATGACCCGGACGGCAATGAATGGGAAGTTTTTGTCGTGCTGGAAGACAATCTGGCGGAAACTTCGATGTGCTGCGCGACGGATGAAACGGCGGCGCCGATTAAACTAACGGAGGAAAAAGAAAATCCGGTCGATTCCGCTTCGTCGTGTTGCGCTCCGGCGGCAGTTCCGGTTAGCATCAATCGCGTCAGCGAAAAATCATGTTGCTAATTTGGAGAGTCGATGCGGGAGAAATCATTTTTTACTAAAGCGGTTCACGCGGGCGAAAATCGAACGGAGAATCACGGCGCGGTCAGCGTTCCGATTTATACTTCGTCGGTTTTCGCCTTCAAAGACGCCGACGAAGGCGCGGCGATTCATAATTATCAAAAAGAAGGTTATTTTTACGGGCGGTTGGGAAATCCGACCCAAACCGCGCTGGAAAAAGCCGTCGCCGAACTCGAAAACGGTGAAGATGCTTTGGGTTTCGCTTCGGGAATGGCGGCGGTTTCCGCTTCGGTTTTGAGTTTGGTTAAAACGGGCGAGCATATCGTCGCGCCCGAATCTATGTATTCGACGACGACCAATTTTCTCATGCATCTAGCCGAAAATTTCGGAATCGAAACGACATTTATCGACGCGACCGCAGCGGAGAATTATGCGAAAGCGGCGCGACCGAATACAAAACTGTTCTGGATTGAAACGCCTTCCAACCCGCTGTTGAAAATCACAGAGTTTTCCACAGTTGTGGAAATCGCAGAGGAAAAAGGAATCGCCACAATCGCCGACAATACTTTTGCGACGCCTTTCAACCAGCGCCCGCTCGATTTCGGAGTCGATGCCGTCATTCACAGCGCGACGAAATATTTTGGCGGGCATAGCGATTTGACCGCCGGTCTGATGGTCGGAAAGCGTGAAATCGTTGACCGCGCGCGACATACAATCGCGAAGCTTTACGGCGGCAACATCGCGCCGCAGGTTGCCTGGCTCGTTTTGCGCGGAATCAAAACCCTGGCTTTGAGAATGGAGCGTCATAATCATAACGCATACGCAGTAGCGAATATGTTGGCAAATCACCCAAAGGTCAAGGAGGTTTTTTATCCGGCTTTGACTTCTCACCCGCAATATGAAATCGCTAAACGACAGATGAACGGCTTTGGCGGAATGATTTCTTTTGATGTCGGCGGCGTCGAAGAAGGAAAACGTCTGGTCAATAATGTGGAAGTCTGCACGCTCGCAACATCGCTCGGCGGCGTCGAAACGATTCTTCAGCATTCGGCTTCGATGACGCACGCGACGCTCTCCGGCGAGCAGAGATTAAAAGCCGGAGTTACGGACGGCTTGATTCGGCTGTCGGTCGGCATCGAAGACGCGCAGGATTTGATTTCCGATTTGGAAAGCGCGCTGGATAAAATTTGATTGGTTAATAGATGTTTATTAAGCCCGATGCCGCAAAACGAGCCGAAATCGTCGAAAAAATAAAGGAAGAAAAGCCTTTCCGATACATCGTCCAAAATCTGGAGCGAACCTTCGGCGAACCGAAGCTCGGGCGGAAAAGCGACCCGCTGGCGATGCTCGTCAATATTATTTTGTCGCAGGCGACGAGCGACACAAACAGTCGCCGGACTTTCGAGAATTTGAAAAAGCGCTTTGAAAACTGGGACGCAGTTTTGGCAGCCGACGAAACCGAAATCGCCGACGCCATCAGGCTCGGCGGACTGGCGAATCAAAAGGCGAAAGTCATCAAAAATCTTTTGCGGCAAATCAAGGAAACGCGCGGCTCGCTGTCGCTAAAATTTGTGGAAAAGATGCCGGACGCGGAAGCGCGCGATTACCTGTCGCGCTTTCGCGGAATCGGTCCGAAGACCATCGCCTGCACATTACTGTTCGCCTGTCACAAGGAAGTTTTTCCGCTCGATACGCATATTTTTCGCGTTCTGAAACGGATGGGAATTTTGCCCGAAAAAATTTCCGACGCCAAAGCGCACGCGCTTCTGGACGAGCTTGTGCCGCAGGGAAAATTTTATTCGCTGCACGTGAATCTGATTCGGCTCGGCAGAAAAATCTGTCGCCCGCGCGAGCCGTTGTGCGAAACGTGCCCGCTCGTCGAATATTGCGATTACGGGCAGACGCAAATCTAAAACCCGGTTCAAATGAGAAAATTCTTTTCCGAATTTTTAGCCACGTTTTTTCTGCTGGCGGTCGTTGTCGGTTCGGGAATAATGGGCGAAAGACTGGCGAATGGAAACGCTGCCGTGGCGCTGCTGGCGAACACTTTGGCGACGGGCGCGGGACTTGTTTTTTTGATTCTGACTTTCGGCGGGATTTCCGGCGCGCATATGAATCCGGTTGTTAGTTTAGTCGAGACGCGGCGCGGAAATTTGCGCGTCAAAGATTTTTTCGGCTACGCGGCGGCGCAGACGGCGGGCGCGATTGGCGGTGTCGGCGCGGCTAATCTGATGTTCGATTTGCCGATTTTCTTTTTTTCGACGAAAACGCGTAGCGGCGCGTCTCAGTTTTTCAGCGAATTCATTGCAACGTTCGGCTTGCTCGCCGTTATTCTGGCGACTGCGAAATTTCGCCCGCAGGCGACGCCCTTTGCGGTCGCCGCCTATATCACTTCGGCTTACTGGTTCACGGCTTCCACCTCTTTCGCCAATCCCGCCGTCACGCTTGCCCGAAGTTTGAGCGACACTTTCGCGGGCGTCCGTCCGGCGGACGTTTTGCCGTTCGTCCTCGCGCAGACGCTCGGCGCGGCAGCAGCTTATTTTGTTTTCAGATGGCTTTTACAGCACGAGAAATAATATGAAAAAAATTCTGATTCTGTGTACGGGAAATTCGGCGCGAAGCCAGATGGCGGAAGGCTTGCTGAAACATATTACGAAAGGCGAATATGAAGTTTTCAGCGCCGGCACAAAGCCTTCGATTGTGCGCCCGGAAGCGATACGAGTCCTAGCGGAAATCGGAATCGACATTTCGGCGAATCGCTCGAAATCGGTTGACGAATTTGCGGACGCAGAAATTGATTATGTTTTGACCGTCTGCGACAACGCCAGAGAAAACTGTCCGTATTTTCCGGCGCAGACCAGCTTGATTCATCATTCGTTTGAAGACCCGGCGGCGGTCGAAGGCGATGAGAAAAATCGTTTGGAGGCTTTTCGGAAAGTGCGCGACGAGCTTGAAAAATATCTTCGCCAAATGGTTGAAAACAAAGCGCTGGGCTGATGAAAAATTTTATTGACTTTTATATCTTTCGCGCGTAGATTTCGTTTAAGAGGTAAGAAGTTATGAGAAATCCATTGATTGGCTGGCTGGTCGCGACGACGGCTTTTTTCTTCGGCGTTACGGTTCAGGATTTATTTCAGTCCGAAGCGGCTGGCGGTCTTGAAAATACAAAATTTGCCCGGCAGATTAATTTCGTCGGGAATTATCCCTCGCTGAATGAAGTTGTCGAAAGGAAAATCGCGGAAAATCCGGTTTTTTCTATAATTGAAGGCGATTATTACTCGGCTGAAGACCAGCAAACATCGATGTATTTATATTCCCTTACCGATGAAAACGAAAAGCCGACAGTCGGAGGACGTATCGAAATCAAGGCGAAGACTTATGAAATAAATTCGCGCAATCAAAATCGTTTAAATCCGGCGAACGCGGCATTTACGTTTGAGACCGAGAAAATCAAAGGCGTCCGGTATAGATTTAAGGGAAAATTTATCAAAAAGGAATATCAGGACGGAGAAATTGTTTTATCAGGCAGGCTGCAAAAATTTATTAAAGGTAAAATGGTCGAAGAAGCCGAAAGTCAATACATCTTTTACTATCATAAATGCAGCCAGTAAAATCCGTCTTTACACAGAAAAGGCGCGGAAAATTCCGCGCCATAAATTTCGAGGAGAGTTCAAAACAGACTAGTTGTCCTGCGGAGTTTCGTCGGTCGTTTTATTTCGACGGTTCTGGCGAAATTCCTGCCGACGTTCTTTTCTTTCCTGTTTCAACTGTTCGAGCTGCGCTTTCTGTTCCGGCGTCAGAATAGCCTGAATCTGCTCGTGCAGCTGACGGGCGTTTTCTCTGCGCTGCTGTTTGAAGGCTCTCAGGCGTGCTTGCTGGTCAGCCGTAATCGTGCCGTTGCGTTTGGCTTCGACGATTTGACGAAGTTCTTCGCGCTGGGTTTGATCGGCTTCGCGATTGGCGCGCTTGCTTTCCAAAATCGTGCGAATCTGTTCTTTCTGCGCGTCGGTCAGATTGAGTTGTCTGAGTCCGTGCATTCCGAAACCGCCGCGGTGTCCGCCGCGCCGAAATCCGCCGCGAGTGCCGTCACCGCCACCGCCGCGTTTCCACGATTTACGTTCCGATTTTTGGTTATCCTGCTGCTGCGGCGTCGTGGTGCT